>DATLFS010000143.1:0-4772 GCA_035540935.1 Actinomycetota bacterium | reverse complement strand
CACTCGACCGCGCTGACGTGGGACGGGAAGTACGCGTTGATCGGCGACGAGCATGCCGGTGCCGCGGGTGGAGGCGGCTGCTCGCCCGACTCGCGTAGCCCGGTCGGAGCGCTGTGGATCTACGACGTCCAGGATCCGTCCGCTCCCGAGGAGATGTCTCACATCTCGCTGCCGCGCGTGCCGACGGTCGACTCGGCCGACGAAGCCCAGCGGTTCCGCTGCACGACGCACAACTTCAACATCATCCCGTTCAAGGAGAAGAACAAGTACGTCGCGATCGTGTCGTACTACTCCGGCGGGATCGCCGCGATCGACTTCAGCGACCCGGCGAACCCCAAGGAGATCGCGCACTACGTGCACCTGGGTGAAGACGGAGTCAACCCCGACACGTGGGCGTCGTACTGGTACAACGGCTACGTCTACACGAACGACCACCTGTCGAAGTACGGGGTCGGCGTCTACGAGCTCGAGGGAACCGGCCGCAAGGACGCGTTCTATTTCAAGGGCACGGTCAACCCGCAGACGCAGATCGCCAACTTCAAATAGCAGTCACGATAGCGGCGGGACGGGTTACGCCTGGGGTGGGTATGACCCGCCCATGGAGCAGTGGCCCGTCCCCCCGCTCCTCGCGCGGCTGACCCGGCGGCTGCCGGAGGGCGATTTCCTCTACGAGCCGAAGTGGGACGGGCTGCGCTGTCTCGCACGGCGCGCCGACACGGAGGTCGACATGCGGAGCCGGAACCTCCGCCCGCTGGCGCGCTACTTCCCCGAGCTGACGGAGGCGTTCGCCGCGCTTCCGGCCCGCCGTTACGTGCTCGACGGCGAGATCGTCGCGTTCTCGGGCGACCGCTTCGACTTCGCCGCGCTGCTCGCCCGTCTCCACCCGGCCGCCAGCCGCGTCGAGCGTCTCCGCCGCGAGACTCCCGCCGCCTTCGTCGCCTTCGACCTCCTCGAGGTCGAGGACGAAGATCTGACCCGGACGGCCGCGTCGGAGCGACGTCGGCGGCTCGAAGAGGTCCTCCAGGGAGCGCGCCCACCTCTGTTCCTGACGCCCGTAACCGAGGATGCGGCTACGGCGCGCGACTGGCTCGTGCGCTTCTCCGGCAACGGCATCGACGGGGTCATCGCGAAGCCGCCGACTTCGACCTACGAGCCGGGGAAGCGCGTCCTCGTCAAGGTGAAACGGGAGAGGACGCTCGACGCGGTCGTCGGCGGGATGAGGCTGGTCGCCGGCGAGCCTCTCGTGGCGTCACTGCTCTTGGGCCTCTTCGACGACCACGGCATCCTGCGCCACGTCGGCGTCGCATCCGCCTTCAGTGACCAGCGGCGCAGAGAGCTGTACGACGAGCTGGCGCCGGCGGCGGTGGCGTTCACGGGCCATCCGTGGGAGCACGGCTTCAACCTCGGCAAGAGCCCGCTGGGCCGGCTGGGCGGTGCGGCCGCACGATGGACGTCGGCGGACCGCGCCGACTGGACCCCGCTCCGCCCCGAGCTGGTGTGCGAGGTGGCATACGACCAGTGGGAGGGAGATCGCTTCCGCCATCCGGCTCGTTTCAAGCACTGGCGGCCCGATCGCGA
Source organism: Actinomycetota bacterium (assembly GCA_035540935.1). GTDB lineage: Bacteria > Actinomycetota > CADDZG01 > CADDZG01 > WHSQ01 > DATLFS01. Next base: position 3,194 of record DATLFS010000143.1, on the reverse strand, counting down.
CCCGCAGAGTTGCACGTTTGATCAGCTCCAGATCGACGAAGCCGCGTCGTCGCGTGAGATGCTCGTCGCGCCGTGAGCGATGTGACGGCGCAACTCGACGACGCGGTCGCGGACGTCGAGATCGGGCTCGAGGGAAAGACCGTCCGTGTCACCTCCCTCGACAGGGTGCTGTGGCCGGAGACGGCGACGACGAAACGGGACCTGCTCCGCTACTACGTCCGCGTCGCCGACCGTCTCCTCGCCTGGATCAGGGACCGGCCGCTGACGCTCTTCCGCTGCCCCGAGGGCGTCGCGCAGAAGTGCTGGTACCAGACCTCGTGCCCCCATCCTCCGGGATGGCTCCGCACTGCGACCCTCCCGTCGGCGCCGGGCCGCCGCTACTGCGTGATCGACGACCTGGCCGGCCTCCTGTGGGCGGGGAACCGCGGGACGATCGAACTTCACCGCCTGCAGTCGACGTGCGGCGCGGCGGAGCGGCCGACGCACATGGTCTTCGACCTGGATCCGGAACCGGGCGCGGGTTTGCAGGAGTGCGCCGCCGTAGCGCTCTTGCTGCGCGGGCGACTCTCGACGCGCGACGCCGCTCCGGTCGCGTCTGGATCTCGCGGGCTGCACATCTACGTCCCGATGGAAGAACCGACCTCGTACCGCGACACGAAGACGCTGGCGCGCTGCCTTGCCGAAGACCTGGCACGTGAGCACCCGGACCTCGCGACGGTCGCGCCGCAGAAGGCGAAGCGCCTCGCTCCCGTCTACGTCGACTGGGTCCAGAACGACATCAACCGCTCGCTCGTCGCGCCGTTCTCGCCGCGCGCCACGCCGCGTCCGGCGGCGGCGTTGCCGCTCACTTGGGACGAGGTCGCGTCGCTTGCGCGGGGCGCCCTCCTCGAGACGGACTGGCGCCGGTGAGCGAGCTACCGACGACGTTGCCGTTCCCGCTCGCGATCCCGGCCGAGCCCGCAGGCGACACGTGGGTCACGCGCTCCGGCGCCACGACGATCCGCCTGACGAATTCCGACAAGATCTTCTGGCCCGAGACCGGCTACACCAAAGGCGATCTGCTGACCTACTACTTCAACGTCGCGCTCGCGATCCTCCCGCACCTAACCGATCGACCCCTGACGCTCAAAAGGCAGCCCGAGGGGATCGCAGGTCCTTACTTCTACGAGAAGGACGCTCCGTCATATACGCCCCAGTGGATGCCGACGCTCGACGTTCCGGCGGAGAAAGGAGCGCGAACGATCCGTGCACTCACGATCCGCGACGTCGCATCGCTTCTCGTCGTCGTGAACCTCGGCTGTATCGAGCTGCATCCGTGGCTCGCCCGCGGTCCGGAGCAGGAGCACCCAACGCACGCCGTGTTCGACCTCGACCCGTTCCGGCCGGCCGGCTGGGACGACGTGCGCCACGTCGCCGACCTGATCCGCGTCGCTCTCGAACGGCTCGACCTCGCGTCCGTTCCCAAGACCTCGGGGCGAAGCGGGATGCAGGTGTTCGTGCCGCTCGACGGGTCGCAGCCGTTCGAGGTGGTGAGGCGCTTCGTCAATGAGGTCTGCACGCTCGTGCATCGGGCGGAGCCGAGTGCGACCACGTTCGAGTGGCAGATCGCTCGGCGCGCCGGAAAGGTCTTCCTCGACGCCAACATGAACCGGCGCGCCGCGAGCTTCGCCGCGCCGTATTCCGTTAGAGCGGACTGGGACGCTCCGGTGGCGATGCCCTTCACCTGGGCGGAGATCGACGAGATCGATCCCCACGCGTTCACGATCGCAACGGCCATCCCGCGCATCAACGAGCGCGACGATCCCTTCGCGGCGGCCGCCGAACGCGGCGCCGACCTCACTCCGGCACTGCGCGCCCTCGGCCTCTAGTCGGATCCGAGAGGCTGAAGGACGTCGGCGGCCCGCTCGCCGATGGCGCGGGCGACGCGCCGGCACAGCATCGTGAAGCCTCGGGGGGCCGCGGCCGCGTGGGCGACGACGAGGAGCCCGGCCGAGTCCCCGTCTCCGATCTCGACCGCGCAGCGAGCCACGAGCCCGTCGCGGAACCCGAGCGGCGGGTAAGCGAACCGGCTCGTGCCGGCATCCTGCTCGACGTACATCCCCTCGCGCAGCACCGCCCGCAACGGCAGGAGCGCGGCGATGACCTCTTCGTCGGTCGCGGTCGGCCGCCACCCCTCGTCGGCCATCACGACCCGCGCCGGAGGGCCGTAGAGGAGGACGGCGCCGAACTCACATGACAGGGCGCGCGCCGCCTCGGCCGCCACAGCCGCGGCGGCGTCCTCCACGGTCTCGCCGCGGATCGCCTCCACCGCGGCGACCGCGCCCTGAACCTCCTCTTCGTCCGCCCGTCGCTTGTCGCTCGAGACATCGCCCGCTACCTGCGCGATCGCCGAAGCCGCCTCTTGCAGCGCCGCATCGGAAGCGCCGGCCACGCTGCCGCCTCCGAACACCACGACGTCTTCGCCCGAAGCCACCGCGGCGACGTCCGTCGCCCAATAAGGCCCGAAGGCGCGGAAGGGAACGCCGGACGACCGGCGCGCCACGCCCGTCTCGAGCGCCTTCTGCACGAGCGGCTCGGCGCCCCGCTCCAGTTGCACCACGCCGGCCCAGCCCGCTCCGCGCCCGAAGCCATCGACGTTGAAGTAGCGCTCGCCGGAGAGCTTGCGCAAGAAGAAGACATCGCGAGCTCCGGTCGCACGTGCTGCTTCCGCGATCGTCACGCCTTCGCCTCCTCGAGGTCGGGGAGCGTGATCGTGAAACGCGTCCACTCGCGGAAGCGTGAGTAGGAGATCTGCCCCCCGATGTCCTGCACTAGCCGCTTGACGGAGTTGAGGCCGAGGCCGGTGCCGTCGGAGCGGGAGGGATCGGTCGTGTACGGCGTGAACATGCGCGGCAGGATGTCGGGCGAGACCCCGGGGCCTCGATCGGCGACGGTGACCGAGAGGCGGTCGCCCTCCCGCACCACGATCAGATGAACCGGCGCATCCTCCGGCGTGTACTTGAGCGCGTTGTCGAGCAGGTTCAGCAGCGCGCGTTCGAGACGATCCGGATCAGTCACCGCCCATTCGTCCGGTGCCTCCACCACCACGTTGCCACGCGACCCGAGTGCTGCCGCCGACGCGACGCGTTCCGCAAGCAGCCGGAGATTCACCCGCTGCTCGCGCGCCGGCCCGTCTCTCGCCGGCTCGTGAAGGG
>DATLFS010000142.1:0-10994 GCA_035540935.1 Actinomycetota bacterium | reverse complement strand
CCCGAGGGCCGCCACCGCGAGGACCGCGATGGCTGCTCGTCGTTTCCTCATCCTGCCTCCTCCACTAGGTGAACCGTCGCCTCAGCCTGGCGGCGCGCCGTCCGGAAAGCGTTACGGGCTTCTCTGGCCTTGGCGGCCGCTTATCGTTACGAGCTCGGACAGAGAACGATCTTCGTTGCGGAGGCTCGCATGGCGGTGGAGGTGGCGCTGTTCGGCCCGCCCCGGGTGCTCGTGGACGGGCGGCCGCTCGAGGTGGACACGCGCAAGGCGGTAGCGCTCCTCGCCTACCTCTGCCTCGCCGAGCACGGCCGCGCCTCCAGGGATGCACTGGCCGCCATCCTCTGGCCGGAGCGCGACCGGGAGCACGCCCGCGGTGCCCTGCGACGCACTCTGTCGGTGCTGCGCGGAGGGCTCGGGGCAAACCGGCTCGAGGTCGATCGTTCGAACGTCGCCCTCGTCCTGGAGGAGTTCGACGTGGACGTCGCCCGTTTCCGGGCGCTCGCACGGGAGGCCCCTGAGGAGGCGGCCGCGGTGGCCTCCGGCGAATTCCTAGAGGGCTTCTCCTTGCGAGACAGCCCCGATTTCGAGGACTGGCAGCTGGCGACGGCCGACGCGTTGCGCCGCGACCTCTCCACGGTCCTGGTGGCGGTCATCGAGGCGAGCGGCGATCGCCCTGCGGCGGCGGTCGAGGCGGCGGAGCGGCTCGTGGCTCTCGATCCCCTGCAGGAGAGGGCGCAGCGGATGCTGATCGACGCCTATGCCCGCGCCGGCGACCGCGCCGCCGCGATCCGCCAGTACCGGGCGTTCGCGGCCCTCCTCGACCGGGAGTTGGGAGTGGCCCCCCTGCCGGAGACGACCGCCTTCTTCGAGGCCATAGTCCAGGGCCGGGGCGTCCGGCCGGCGGTCGAGCCGGAGCCGGTTCCGGCGCCGCTCCCCTCGCTCCCGTTCGTGGGGCGGGACGAAGACGTCGACATCATCCTCGCGGCGGTGGACGAGGCGGCCGAGGGGGGCAGGTTCGTCGTCGTAGAGGGCGAGGCCGGGATCGGCAAGAGCCGCCTGGTGGAGGAGGCGGCGGATGTCGTCCGGCGCGCCGGCCGCATAGTCCTCACCTCCCGCGCACATCAGGACGAGGCCGTTCTCTCCTTCAACCTGGTGGTCGAGACGCTGCGGCTCGCCCTCCGGCACGACGACGTCTGGTTGACCGGTCTCTCCGCGGCCGCAGCTTCGGAGTGCGGAAGGATCCTGCCCGAGATCGCGCTCGCCCGTCCCGACGCTCCCCCGCCGGCCCCGCTGGAGGGGCCGGGCGCGCAGGCACGGCTGTTCGATGCGATCGGCGAAGCTCTGGCGCTGGCAGTGGGCGGCCCGAAGCCGGGCCTCGTGGTGTTCGACGACCTCCAGTGGGCCGATCCTTCGAGCCTCGATGCGATCACCTACCTCGTCCGGCGCCTCGAGGAGCACCCGGTCTGCGTGGTCGCCGTGTGGCGCAGCGACGAGGTCCCGTCCGGGCACCGCCTGCGGCGCCTCCTGGGGGACGCGCGGCGCGCCGGATCGGCGACGCACCTGCAGCTCGACCGGCTGCGCGCCGAGGACGTCGCCCTGCTCACGGGCGCGGCGGGGCTCGATGCACACCAGTCGCAGCGCATCTACAAGGACAGCGAAGGGCTGCCCTTGTTCGTCGTCGAGCACCTGGCCGCCCACGCCAGCGGCGCGCCGGACGCCGGCACGGTCGACGCGGTCATCGCAGCACGCCTGCAGCCACTCGAGGAGCTCGAACGTCAGATCGCCGCCGCCGCCGCGGTTCTCGGCAGGTCGTTCGATCCCGATCTCGTGCGGCACGTCGCGGGACGCGGCGAAGAAGAGGTGGTGGTGGCACTCGAACGGTTGACCGCGCGCGGCATCGTGCGCGAGCTCGTGGACGACGGGCGCTACGACTTCTCTCACGACCGGATCCGGACGCACGTCCACGAGCACACCGCGCTGGCGCGGCGACGGCTCCTGCACCGCCGCGCCGCCGAGGCGTTGGCGCGGGGTCCCGGCGCGCCGGGTCGCTCCGCAAGCGTCGCCCTCCACTACGAGCAGGCGGGGCGGGATGCAGAGGCCGCGGAGGCGTACGTGGCCGCCGGCGACGCCGCGCGTTCTCTGTTCGCGAACGAGGAGGCCATACGCAACTACGAGCGGGCGCTCGGTCTCGGAGCGCCTGAGCTCGCGCGCGTGCACGAGGCACTGGGTGACCTGAACACGCTCGTCGGGCGCTACGACAAGGCTCTCTCCCACTACGACGCGGCCGCCGGACACGGCGCGCCGCCGGCACGCATCGAGCACAAGATCGGCCGCGTCCGGCTTCGGCTGGGCGACTACGACCTCGCCCGCTCGCACTTCGGGATCGCTCTGGACGTAGCCGCAGATGCGTCTTTGCGGGCGCACATCCTCACCGACTCCGGCCTCGCCGCGCACCACGCGAACGATCGGCGCGCCGCCGCCGACGACGCCCGCCGGGCGCTCGAGCTGGCCGAGGAGGCTGGAGATATCGAGGCCACCGCGCGCGCTCACAACGTGCTCGGGATCCTGGCCGGTGACGACCGCGACACGGCGCGCCGGCATCTCGAGCAGGCGCTCGCCCTCGCCGATGATCTGGACGATCCGGCGCCGGCCGTCGCCGCGCTCAACAACCTGGCGCTCGTCCAGCGGGCGGAGGGACACGTCGAGGACGCCCTGGCGCTCACCGAGCAGGCGTTGGCGAGATGCCTGAGGCACGGCGACCTCCACCGCGCCGCGGCTCTGCACAACAACGCCGCCGACTGTCTGCATGCATTGGGGCGGCGCGACGAGGCTCTCGATCACCTCAAGAAGGCGGCCTCCCTCTTCGCGCGGGTGGGAGACGAGGAGCTGCGCCCCGCGATCTGGAAGCTGGTCGACTGGTAACCCGCCCCCTCGCTTTGTGTGCCGGCGGTCGCGCTCAGCGCGACTCACCGCACAAGAAAGGCTTGATCCCAGGATCTTCGCGGGGCACCGGTCGCGGCGCCGTGTTGCGCCGCCGCGCCGGCCGTCCCCCGGCGCGACCCACCGCACAGAAAGATCCCGGAATCCGGCGTTCTGTGAGCGCGCGGTCGCGCTCAGCGCGACCCAGGGCACATAAAGCGAGGGTGCAGCGCGACCCACCGCACAGAAAGCTAGGGGGGAGGTGCGGTCGACCGGAGGTGGAGGGCTTTCAGCTGGGCCTCGTCGACGGGGGCCGGCGCGCCGGTGAGCGGGTCGAACGCGGTCTGGGTCTTCGGGAAGGCGATGACCTCCCGGATGTTCGACGCGCCCGCCATGAGTGCCACCAGCCGGTCGATGCCGGGGGCGATCCCGCCGTGGGGCGGCGCGCCGTAGCGGAAGGCCTCGAGCAGGAACGAGAACTTCTCCTCCGCTTCTTCTTCGGAGATGCCGAGCGCGCGGAACACGCGCCGCTGGAGGTCGGCGTCGTGGATACGGATGCTCCCCGACGCGAGCTCCCAACCGTTCAGCGTGATGTCGTAGGCCTTGGACACGACCTTGCCGGGATCCGACTCGAGGTGTTCGAGCGTGTCCTCCACGACCCCGGTGAAGGGATGGTGGCTGAACTCCCACTTCTCCGTCTCGTCGTTCCACTCGAACCACGGGAAATCGACGATCCACGCGAACTTCCAATGCTCCGGGTCGTCGGGCGACGTCTCGGGGATCAAACCGAACCTTTCGGCGAGCCGCCCGCGCAGCGCGCCCAGCACCTTGTGCACGACGCTGCGGCGCGCGTCCGCGACGATCAGGACCAGATCACCCTCTCCTGCGTCCGTCGCCTTGCGAAGCGCGTCGCGCTCGTCATCGGTGAAGAACTTGTCGAGAGGACTCTTGAACCCGTCGGCGGTGAGCGCGATCCATACCAAGCCTCCCGCGCCGAGCGCCTTCGCCTCCTCGACGAGGGCACCGAGCTCCTTCCTCCCGAGGTCCCCGCGCCCCGGGACCACGAGCCCCTTCACGAGCCCAGCCGAGTCGAGGACCGAGCGGAACACCTTGACCTCGGTCGTGGCAAAGACGTCCGCGAGGTCGACCAGCTCCAGACCGAAGCGGAGGTCGGGCTTGTCCGACCCGTACCGCTCCATCGCGTCGCGGTACGGGAGACGGGGGAACTCGGGCAGCTCGACGCCCAGGACCTCGCGCCACACCTGCTTGAACATCCGCTCCGTGACGTCGAGGACGTCCTCGCGCTCGACGAACGACATCTCCAGGTCGAGCTGCGTGAAGTCGGGCTGGCGATCGGCGCGCAGGTCCTCGTCACGGAAACATCTGACGATCTGGTAGTAGCGATCGAGACCCGCGACCATCAAGAGCTGCTTGAAGAGCTGCGGGCTCTGCGGAAGCGCATAGAACGATCCTGGATGCAGCCGCGCCGGCACCAGATAGTCACGCGCGCCCTCTGGCGTCGCGCGCGTGAGCATCGGCGTCTCGACCTCGACGAATCCCTCCGCGTCGAAGAAGCGCCTGATCGACGACACGACCGCATGCCGAAGCTTGAGGTTCTGCTGCATCGTCTCGCGGCGCAGATCCAGGTAGCGGTGCTTGAGCCTCAGGTTCTCGTCGACGTCGTGGAACTCGGCGATCTGGAAGGGCGGCGTCTCGGAGCGCGAGAAGACGTGCACCTCGGCCCCCGCCACTTCGACCTCACCCGTCGCGAGCGCCGGGTTCACCGTGCCCTCCTTGCGCGCGCGAACCTCGCCGGTGACGCGGATGCACCACTCGCTGCGGAGATGTTGTGCGTCTTCGTGCGCGGCAGGGTCGGTCTCGGGGTTGAAGACGACCTGCACGATCCCGCTCACATCTCGCAGGTCGATGAACGTGACGCCGCCGTGGTCGCGCCGAGAGTGGACCCACCCGCAGACGGTGACGGTTTCGCCGACATCGCCGGCGCGGAGGTCCCCGCACCGATGGGAACGCATCATGGGCGAACTCTCCTCTCGATCTCCGCGATGGGTACCCGCTCCTGCGCGCCCGCTTCGAGGTCCTTGAGCGTCACCTCACCTGCAGCGATCTCGTCGCTACCGAGGATCGCGGCGAAGTGTGCGCCGGAGCGATCGGCGTCCTTCATCTGCCCCTTCATGCCGCGGCCCAGGTGGTCGAGGTCGGCGCCGATCCCTGCGGAGCGGAGCCGCGTGACCAACTCGAAGGCCGGCGAAGCCGCCTCGTCGCCAACAGCCACGACGTAGACCTCGACCGGACGAGGCGCGCCGCCGTCGTCCGACTGAGCCAGCAGGATCCGATCGACCCCCAGAGCGAAGCCGATGCCGGGAACATCGTCGCCACCGAGCGAGCGGGCGAGACCGTCGTAGCGACCACCGCCCCCCACGGCGTCCTGTGATCCGAGGCCCCCGGCGACGAACTCGAATGCGGTTCTCGTGTAGTAGTCGAGCCCCCGGACGATCCGCGGGTCGATCGTGAAGGGAACGCCGACCCGGCTGAGGAGATCCTGGACCGCGTCGAAGTGCGCCTTGCACTCCGGGCACAGGTGCTCGGTGATGACCGGCGCGCCCTCCATCACCTTTCTCGTCTCCGGCTCCTTCGAGTCGAAGGTCCGGAGTGGGTTGGTGTCGATGCGCCCGCGGTCTTCCTCCGCGAGGTCCGCCTCGTGCGCGCGCAGGTACTCCACCAGCGCGCGTCCGTAGCCGAGGCGGCACTCGTCGGCGGGGTGGCCGATCGAGTTGAGCTTCAACCGAGGCTCGACACCCGCGGCCCGCAAGAAACGGTGACCGATCTCGACCACCTCCGCGTCGACCGTGGGGCGCGCGCTGCCGATCGCTTCGATGCCCACCTGCAGGAACTGGCGGTATCGCCCCTTCTGCGGCCGCTCCTGCCGGAACTGGGGGCCGGCGTAGTAGAGCTTCACCGGCAGCGCGCCGCGGTGAAGTCCGTGCTCGAGCACGGCGCGCACCACCGGAGCGGTGCTCTCCGGCCGCAGCGTGAGCGATCGACCGGCCTTATCGGGGAAGGTGTACATCTGCTTCGTCACGACTTCGCTCGTCTCCCCCACCCCGCGGGCGAAGACCTCCGTGTGCTCGAAAGCCGGGGTCTCTACGGGCGCGTACCCCGACCCGGCGAAGATGCTGCGAGCCAGGTCGTACAGAGCCTGGAGGCGCCAAGACTCGGGCGGAACGACATCGCGCGTCCCTTTGGGCGCGCGGAACGAGACTCGATCCTGGGACATGCCCCGCATCCTAGCCCCGGGGGTTCCGAGCCTCCCGCGCGGCGAGGAGCCCGCCGCCGCTCCTGTGGTTGGATAGCTCGATCCGACCCCGAAACGTCCAGGAGGATCGATGCCGCAGGCGCGGGCAGCCGAACGAAGCGAGCTGGAGGACATCGCCCGGCGGATGCGCCGGGACATCGTGCGAGCGACGACCAAGGCCGGGTCCGGCCATCCGTCGACGTCGCTGTCGATGGTCGAGATCCTCACCGTCCTCTACTTCGGCGGCGTCCTGCGCTACGACCCGAGCGACCCGACCGACCCAGACCGCGACCGCTTCATCCTCTCGAAGGGCCACGGCGCGCCGGGCCTCTACGCGGCGCTCGCCGAAGCCGGCTACTTCCCGACCGACGACCTGCTCGACCTCCGCCGCCTCGGATCCCCTTTGGAGGGGCATCCCAACATGTGCCGGCTGCCCGGCGTGGAGGCTTCCACCGGATCGCTCGGTCAGGGTTTCTCGATCGCCATCGGTCACGCGCTCGCCGCGAAGCTCGACGGCCGCGACTACCGCGTCTACTGCATGGTGGGCGACGGAGAGAGCGAGCAAGGCCAGGTCTGGGAGGCGGCGATGTTCGCCGGCAACCACGGGCTCGACAACCTGACCCTGATCGTCGATCGCAACGGCTACCAGCAGACGGATGCGGTCGCGAACGTCCAGCCGCTGGACCCTCTCGAGGACAAGCTGTTCGCCTTCGGCCTCGCGGCGCAGGTGATCGACGGCCATTCGCTCGACGACGTCGCCGGCGCCTTCGCGTGGGCACGCTCGGTGACGGGGAAGCCTCAGGCGATCATCGCCAACACCGTCAAGGGCAAGGGCGTCAGCCTCCTCGAGGAGGGCCCCCACAAGTGGCACGGGAAGCCGCTTCCGCCGGATCAAGAGGCGAAAGCGCTCGAGGAGATCGGAGCCGGCCGATGAGCTTCGGACTGTCACGCCTCGACGTAGAGATGGGCCCGGCGACGCGTGAGGCCTTCGGCGCCGCGCTCGCAGAGATGGGTGCCCAGGACGACCGGATAGTCGTCGTCGACGGCGATGTGAACAACTCGACCTACACCAACAAGTTCAAGGACGCGTTCCCGGAGCGGTTCTTCAACGCGGGCATCGCGGAATCCAACATGGTCGGGATCGCCGCCGGCCTTGCGGCAAGCGGCAAGATCCCGGTAGCGGCGTCCTTCTCGATCTTCCTGCTGGCGAACGCCTTCGACCAGATCCGGATGTCGGTCGCGTTCCCCAACATGAACGTGAAGCTCGTCGGCACCCATGCGGGGGTGTCGATCGGGGAAGACGGCCCGTCCCAGATGGGGATAGAGGACGTTGCCCTTGCCTGCGCGCTTCCGGGCTTCACGGTGGTCGTGCCCGCGGATGGCACGAGCGCGGCCGCGGCGACCCGCCTGCTCCTCGAGCGTGAGGGCCCCGTTTTCCTGCGCTGTGGACGTCCGTCCGTGCCGAAGATCTACGACGACGAGAGCTCGTTCCACGTCGGCAAGGCCAACACCGTGCGGGACGGAGACGACGTGACGATCATCGCCAACGGCATCATGGTGGCGATGGCGCTCGACGCCGCCGAGGGACTGGCGGCCGAGGGGATCTCGGCGCGGGTGCTCGACATGCACACGGTCAAACCGGTGGACAAGGCCGCCATCGAGCGGGCCGCCAACGAGACCCGCGGGATAGTCGTCGCCGAGGAGCACCTGGCGCACGGCGGGCTCGGATCGGTTGTGAGCATGGTGCTCGCGGAGCGGAAACCGACCCGAATGGCATTCGTCGACCTCGGCGACACCTACGCGACCTCCGGAACTCCCGACGAGCTGCTGGCGCAGTTCGGCCTCACGCCGGACGCGGTCATGGACGCGGCGCGCCGCGTCCTCAAAGACTGAGAGCGGCAGGACGCTCGCCCGGCGCGCCGAATAGTCGTGTATCCGGTCATCCGGAGCATCCGACGCCGCCCTTCAGGGAGACATCTGTGACCTTGCTGCGCCGCCCCGCCCGCCTCGCCCTGCTCGTCCTCGTTGCCGCGATCGCCGTGGCCCTTCCGTGGGCGTCGCCTCCGGGCAACGCAGGACTGGCATCGGGAGGCAAGGCGGTCGCGCACGCCGCCGGCGGGAAGAAGGCGAAAGCCGGGAAGGCGCCGGTGGCACGGCTGTACGACGTGGGGCACGACGCGCTGGAGCCGACCATCGGGATCGCCGAAGACAAGACCCTCTTCTTCGCGGCCGCCTCTTCAACGCTCGAGGGAACCGCCATCATGCGGTCGACCGACGGCGGGAAGTCCTGGGAGGACACGTCGCCGCGCATACAGGGGCGGCACCTCCACCCGATCACGCTCGACCCCTACGTCTGGGTGGACGAACCGACCGGCAGGGTTTACTCGATCGACCTCACCGTCGCCTGCTCCTACATGTCGTTCAGCGACGACCAGGGCGAGACGTGGACGACGAACCCGCTCGCCTGTGGCCGTCCGGTCAACGATCACCAGACTCTCTTCGGCGGTCCCCCCGCGATCTCCACTCCGACCGTCTATCCGCACGTCCTCTACTACTGCTGGAACGACTTCGGCGCCGGCACGTCGTGCTCCAAGTCGATCGACGGGGGCATCACCTGGATAGCGCTCGGCAAGCCCGTCTTCCTTGGATTCGACACCGGCGACGGCGGTGGGATGCAGCAGTGCGGCGGCTTCAACGGGCACGGCGTGGTCGGCCACGACGGCACCGTCTACCTCCCGCGCGAGTACTGCGGTCGTCCGGTGCTGGGGATCAGCCGGGACGAGGGGCTCACCTGGGAGCACGTCGAGGTCTCCAGCCTTCCCACCGAGCGTTTCGGCTCCGACACGAGCGTCGCCGTCGACAAGAAGGGCAACATCTACTACCTGTTCCAGAGCGTCACGAACCGCATGCCTTACCTCGTCCACTCGAGGGACGGCGGGAAGTCGTGGTCGAAACCGATGATGGTTGGACATCCCTCGATCAACGAGATGAGCCTTCCGACCCTCGACGCGGGGAAGCCCGGCGCGGTCGCCTTCGCGTACGTCGGCTCCACGAACGGCCCCTACCAGCGCTGCGGGCTCGACTGCACGATGGCCGACTACCAGCGGACGAAGTGGAACGGGTACGTCGGTATGTCGGCCAACGTCTTCGCGAAGAAGCCCGTCTTCTACTCGGCGCCGGTGAACGATCCGAAGGACCCGATCTACCGAGGCCGCTGTGACTTCGAGACCCGCTGTGGTCCCATCCTCGACTTCATCGACGTCGAGATATCGCCGGACGGCACGCCGTACGGGACCTTCGTCGACGCCTGCGTGGCCGCGTGCATCAACGCAGAGCAGCCGATCGAGAACGCTGCGCGCGGCATCAGCGGCCGGCTCGTCGGCGGGCCGCGGCTCCGCTAGAACAGCTTCCCGCTGTCGAGGAGGATCGTTACCGGTCCGTCGTTGACGAGCTCGACCTGCATCTGCGCGCCGAATTCGCCCGTCTCAACCGTCACCTGCCGGGCGCGGAAGCCGGCGATCGCCGCCTCGTAGAGGCGCTCGGCGTCCGGCCCCTGCGCGGCGTGGACGAACGATGGCCTCCGTCCCTTGCGGGCGTCGCCGTAGAGAGTGAACTGGCTGACGAGAAGGACCTCCCCGCCGATGTCCAGGAGAGAGAGGTTCATCTTGCCGTCGGCGTCGTTGAAGATCCGCAGGTTCACCACCTTGTCGACCAGCCAGTCGACCTCTACGGGACCGTCGTCGGGAGATATCCCGAGCAGAACGACGACGCCGCGAGCGATCTCGCCGGTGAGGCGCCCTTCCGCGGTCACGCGGCCGCGCGCGGCCCGCTGGACGACCGCTCTCAAGGCGCCACGGGCAGCACGTTCGCCAGGATCTGACGTGCGAGCGGCGCCGCCACCTGACCCCCGACGCCGCCGTACTCCGCCACCACCGCAACCGCCACCTTCGGCGCGCCGGATGGTGCAAAGGCGATGAACCATGCATGGTTGCGGCGCTCGCCGCCGACGTCGACCTCGGCCGTGCCCGTCTTCCCGGCGACCTGCGTCCCGGAGAGGCGCGCCCCGACGCCCGTCCCGCCGTTCACGACGTTCTCCATCATCGACGTGAGCTGCCGCGCGACGCGCCGCGAGACCACGCGCTCGCCGCGGCGCCGCTCGTCCCGGTCGATGCGCGGCTCCATACGCTTGCCGCCGTTCGCCACGGTCGCGGCGACGGTGGCCATCTGGAGCGGCGTAGCCAGGACCTGAGCCTGTCCGATCGCCGACCACATCAGGTCGCCCGCATCCTCCGGCTCGGGGTACTGCGAGACGGCGTGCGCGAGCGGGATGTCGATCTCGCGGTTGAAGCCGAAGGCTTCCGCGTACTTCGTCATACGTTTGCCGCCGAGCCGCTCCGCGATCTGTGCGAACGCGGTGTTGACGCTGAATTTCATCGCCGTGGCGAAATCGACGCTGCCGAACGCACCCGACTCGAAATTGCGCACCCCCTTGTACTCCGCGGGCCCCTGCAGCCGTGACTCGGGGGTGAACCTCCCGGAATCGAGAGCGGCTGCGGCCGTCACGACTTTCATCGCCGAGCCCGGTGGATAGCGGCCGACGACGGCGCGATTGAAGGGAGAGAGGTCCTCGACGCCGACGTAGAACCCGGGGTTGAAGGCGGACGAGTCGACCAGGGCGAGGATGTCCCCGCTCGCGGGATGGATCACCGCGGCTCCTCCCACCGTGCCGCCGAAGCCCTGCTCCGCCGCCCTCAGCACGCCG
>DATLFS010000141.1:0-3252 GCA_035540935.1 Actinomycetota bacterium | reverse complement strand
CATTAGTGCGCCGAGGCCCGAGGAATCCATGAACGGGACGCCATCGAGATCGACCACGACCTTGGGCGTCTCCTCGTCGATCATCCGGCCGATCGCGTCGCGGAGCGAACCGACCGTGTAGACGTCGAGGTCTCCCGACGGCCGCAAGATCCGGTAACCCTCTTCGTCGACGACCTCGATCTCGACCTTCTGCTGTGCCACCATCACTCTCCCGTCTGCGTGTCGCGCCGTTCCCGCTGCCGCCCGCTCGCGGAGGGCCGCTCGTCCCCGGCGTCGACGGATGCCGGGGCGCCCTGATACTCGACCGCCAGCATCGTCAAATCGTCGTCCAGCTTACCGGCCGCGAAACGCTCGACCTCTCCGACCAGGCGTTCGCCGATGTCGTCCATACCCACCGGCGCGTGCCTGAGCAGGGCGTCGGCGAACCGGTTCTCGCCGAACACCTCGCCCTCGGGCGACTTCGCCTCGAGGAACCCGTCGGTGAAGAAGAAGACCCGATCACCGGGCTGCAACCGGACGATCGTCTCGGCCAGGCCCGGGTCGTCGAACCACCCGAGCGCCCGGTTCCGCGACCCTTCGAGATAGTAGCCCTCGGCGCCGTTCTCGGCGTCGGCGGCCCGCAGCAAGAAGGGCGACGGGTGCCCCATGTTGAGCCACCGAACCTCTCCGGTCGACACGTCGAACGTCGCGTAGATGACGGTGGTGAAGGAATCCGGGTCGGTCGCATCAAGGAGGGCTTCGTTCGTCCGCTCGATGATCCTCGGCGCCGGCGACCCGAGGCCCCGCTCGGCGCGCAGGAACGACAGCGCAACCGTCGCCATCAGGGCCGCCGCGATGCCCTTCCCGGACGCGTCGCCGACGACGACGGTGACCTGAGCGGCGGCGACATCGACGTCGTACCAGTCGCCCCCGACGAGGTTCGCCTGCCGCTGCAGCGGGACGACCTCGACGCCTGGGGTGGTCGGGATGCTCCTTCTCAAGAGGTTCCGCTGGATGGACGAGGCGATCTCGAGCTCGCGATCCTGCAGCGCGAGTTGTTGGAGCCGCTTGAGCCCGCGACCCATCCCGACGAAGCGATCGCCGAGCTCCTCGATCTCATCCCCGGAGCGGATCTGCACGTCGGGCTCGAACTCGCCCCGCTCGATCGCTCTCGTCGCCTCGACGAGGCGGTCGAGGTTGCGCGATAGGCGCCGCGGAAGGAGGTAGGCGAGAGCCGCTCCGAGCAGGAGCGCGCCCCCGAGAACCAACGACACGATGATCAACGCCTGCCGCGCGCGCGAGCGCACGAGACCTTCGACCTGGGCCAGCGCCTGCTCCTGCGCGGTTCGCAGCAGCTCGCCCTGGATCTCGATGTCGGATATGAGCCGCGTTCCCTGTTGATCCAGCACGAGGAACGCCTGCGATCGATTTCCCTGCGTGGCAAGAGGCACGATCCGCTCCTCGACCAGGGCGTGGAACTGATCGCCCGCGTCGATCAACTGGTCGAGATGCTCCCGCTCCGTTCCCGACGTGAACAGCTCGCGGGCGCGCTCCTGCCAGAACTCGGCCGTCGCCACCTCGAACTCGTACCTCTCGAGGAGAGTCTGCTGGCTGCCGATGAGCGATCCTCGGACCGCTCCTGCTTGTGCGGTGTACGAGCGGACGATCTCATTGACCGCGACGAGTCCCGGTAGCGCTTCGTTGAGGACGCGGCGTTGAACGCTGCGCAGAGAGAAGAAAAGCGACAGCGTGACCCAGCCGAGCAACACGATCAGCAGCAACATCGCGCCGAACCCGCCGGCGATCTTCGACCTGAGGGACAGCCTCATCGCGCCAGTATCCTCGACCCTCATGAGATGGCTGCGGAACGGCGCGGTGCTCGCCGGTGCGGCGGCGGCCTACGCATCGTTCGAGGCGCGCGCGTACCGCGTCGTCACGCGCGACGTACCGGTGGAGGCGAACGTTCCGGAGCTCACGGTGCTGCACGTCTCCGACTTCCACCTGCGCGCGTCGCAACGGCGCCTCATCCGATTCCTGGAGCGGCTCCCGGATCGTGTCCCCACACCAGATCTCGTCATCGCGACCGGGGACCTCATCGAGGACGACGGCGGCATCCCGCCGGTGGTCGAGATCATGGGTCGGCTCGAGGCGCGCCTCGGCCGCTTCTACGTGCTCGGGTCGCACGACCTCTATCACTCCTCCATCCGCGGCGTGCTCGGTGCGTGGCGCATGTTCGTCGGCCTCGAGCGCACGAAGAAGACAGCGCGGCGGAACGACCACGAGGCGCTGGAGCGCGGTCTGCAGGAGAAGGGCTGGAGAAGCTTGATCAACCGGACCGAGGTGGTCGGCGCGCCGTGGGGGCCGATCAGGTTGTGCGGCACGCACGACCCCTACCTCGATCTCCACAGGGTCGATCACATCCGGCGCAGCCGAGACGACGCAGTCGCTATCGGAGTCGTTCACGCGCCGGACATCGTCTCGGACTTCGCGCTCCGCGGCTTCGACCTGGTGCTGGCGGGGCACACGCACGCCGGCCAGGTGCGCCTGCCCGGCGTTGGATCGATCGTGACCAACTCGTCGATCCCGAACGCGCTCTCGGGGGGGCTGCACCGCGTCGGCGGGACCTGGCTGCACGTCAGTCCCGGGCTCGGCACCGGGCGCTTCACACCCATCCGGTTGGGCGCGCCGCCGGAGGTCACGCTGCTTCGCTTGCTTCCGCGCGCCGCGCTTTTCGCGTAACCTGCGGGCCTTCATGAGGGGACGTGCCGCAACTCTGTTGGTACTTGCTTTGCTGTTCGGCGCCGTCGTCGGCGTCGACGGCGACACGCGCGCGGCCGCCAAACGGGCGCACCGCCAGTCGAACCCCGGGCAGTTGAACATCGTCACGATCAACGCCTCTCAGGTCCGCATCCTCGACAAGAAGAGCTTCGAGATGCTCTTCGAGCTGGCACGGACACTGCGCCAACGTCCCACTGCGTTCGACGGGGGCGATGCGCGCTCCGTGGCGGCGCCCGATGTCATCCTCCTGCAGGAGATGCGGTTCTCGAACCTCGAGATCTTCAAGCGCCTCTTGAAGCAGCGGTATCCGTTCGCCTACGAGATCGTGGGAGCAGAGGACGCCAACACGAAGCTGCTCGTGAATCTCGATCGCGTGACTCCGACCGGGGAGAGCGCGGTCTGGGATGACGTCTGCATCAGCGGGCGCACCTACCAGTGGCTGGGACTGACGGAGAACGCAACCGGCGCGCCGTTGCTCATCGCCGCGGTGCATTT
>DATLFS010000140.1:0-5964 GCA_035540935.1 Actinomycetota bacterium | reverse complement strand
CCCTTCCGGCCAGCGACGCGACGATCGCCGCGCTCACCAGCGCCTAAACGGCCGCCGCAGCCAAGAAGATGCTGCGCACGGCTGCTTCGCGCTGGTGCCGGCGTGGGTTGCCGCTCAGGTCGACGCCGGTCGTCGACGGTGCGGCGGAAGGGGTCGGGGTCTGGCTCACGATCGCCCCGACCCTACTCACCGCGTCGCCCTGCGAGAGGCGAGTTCGCGCAACGTTCACATGTCACTCGCCGCCGTCGCGCGTCCCGATCTCCCGGTCCTCCCACGCCTGCCGGGTGGCCTGCAGGTCGTCATCGTGCAGGCCGACGTACCCCACCTCCTCGGCCGACACGATCCCGTCGTCCGAGAGGTAGAAGTCGATGTACGCCTGCAGGGCATCGTTCTGCTCCGCCTTCTCGGCGTTCACGTAGATGTAGAGGAACCGCGAGATCGGGTACTCAGCCGACTGGATTGCCTCCTGCGTGGGCCCGACACAACCGGTCTCACCGTTGTCGACCTCGAGAGCCTTCACCGTCTCCTGGTTGTTTACGTAGAAGGCGTAGCCGACCCAGCCGAGCGACGTCGGATTTCCGGTGATGCCCTCGATGATCACGTTGTCGTTCGGAGATGCCTGATAGTCGGGTCGGACGAAAGGCCCATCCTCCGGCTGACCGCGCTCGTCTACGGCGATCTCCTCGAGGACCAGCTCGACGAAGGAGTCGTAGGTCCCGGATTCCTCACCCGGAGCCGTGACGACCAGCGGCACGTCGGGGAAGTCGTTCGTCCCGCCCAGCTCCTGCGCCAGCTCCGAGGCGTCCGCCCACGAGTCGAAACCCTCCGACTCGGGTCCCAAGAGCGCATAGAGGTCCGCGAACGTGAGGCAATCAACCGCGTCGTTCTCGGGCGAGGTGAGCACCGCGATGCCGTCTATCGCCACCTTGAGCTCGACGAACTCGACGCCGTTCTCCTCACAGATCTCGACCTCTTCCGCCTTGATCGGACGGGACGCGTCCGCGACGTCGATGTTGCCGTCGCAGAACAAGGCGAAGCCGTCGCCGGTCCCGGGGCCGTCGACCCTGAGCGAGACGTCGGGGTTGAAACTCGAGAACTTCTGCGCCACCGCGCTCGAGATCGGCTCGACGGTAGAGGATCCCGATATCGAGATCGACCCCGAAGCCCCTCCACCCGTCGTGCCGCCGCTCGATCCTCCGCATGCCGCGAGCAGGGTGGCGGCCGCGACGGCGAGCACCGCGATCCGTCCCCGCCCCTTCATCCTCTTCATCCTCCGGGTCCTCCCATCGTGAAAAGTTGTGGTCGAAAGCACCTCTTCTGCCGGTGCTGCTCCGCACGCTAGCAACGGCGTGTTGCACCCCCGAGGCGTGTTCATGAACCGCACGCGAACAGCAGTTCCGGTGCTCGGGGCGCCGCGGGTATCCTGCGGGCTTACGGGAAGTGGCGCAGCTTGGCAGCGCGCAGCGTTCGGGACGCTGAGGTCGCGGGTTCAAATCCCGCCTTCCCGACCAAGGGCGGCGACCGCCGCCCGCTCGCGTCCACCTCAGAGGGAGGCCCGGTGCCCATCGACGTCGCCTGCCCGAACCTCTCGCTCGACCGGACCATCGCGGTCCCGCGGCTCCTACCCGGCGGGGTGCACCGTTCGGCGCGTTCCGATGCCCGCGGGGGCGGGAAGGGGGCGAACGTGGTGCGCGCTTTGCGCGCGCTGGGCCGGCCGGCGTCGCTCACGGGGATCCTCGCGGGACGCACCGGGAGCGCGGTGGCAGCGATGCTGGCGGACGAAGGCACCGCGCTCGAAGCCGTACGTGCTTCGGGCGAGACACGCTCGTGCCTGACGGTCCTCGCGGAGGACGCGGTCACCGTCTTCAACGAGTCCGGTCCGGCACTCGACCGCGCCGGGTGGCGGCGCTACCGGGACCTCGTCGAGGAGCACCTGCGACCCGGGAGCGTGTTCGTCTGCTCCGGCTCGTTCCCTCCCGGCGCGCCGGACGACGCGGCGGCTCACCTCGCGGAAGCAGCACGTGCCGCCGGCTGTTCGGTCGTCGTCGACACCTCCCGCACCCAGCTCGAGCGCGTCCTCGCATGCGAGCCGGACCTCATCAAGCCGAACATCCACGAAGCCGCCGCCGTGATCGCCGGAACCACCGAGGAACGGGTCGACGCGGGAGACGGGGCATTGGAGCGAGCAGCCGAGATGGCCGACTCCCTCCGCGAGCGCGGGCCGCGGGCGGTCGTCGTGTCGGCGGGAGCGGCCGGCGCCGCGCTCGCCTCGGACGACGGAACAGTCACGCGCACGGCGCCGGAGATCCGGGCCGTGAACCCGGTCGGGGCGGGCGACTGCATGGTCGCCGCGTTCGCCGCGCTGCTCGAGGCGGATCGAGCCCTCGACGAAGCCGGTCTGGGCTTCGCCGTCACGGTTGGATCGGCGGGCTGCGAGACGTTCGCGGCCGGCGAGGTGGACGCGGCGCGCGTGGACGAGCTCCTGCGGAGCCTCTAGACGAGCAGCTCTGCGATCTGGACGGTGTTCAATGCAGCGCCCTTCCTCAGGTTGTCGCCCACCGCGAACATCTCGATCGCGTTCGGGTCGTAGGGATCCTGCCGGATCCTCCCGACGAAGCACGGATCTTTGCCGGCGGCTCCGAGCGTCGTCGGGTACACGCCGTTCGCCGTGTCGTCTTGCACCTCGACGCCCGGCGCGCCTTCGAGGATGGACCGCGCCTCGACCGCGTCGATCGGCCGCTCGAACTCGGCGTGGATCGAGACGCCGTGACCCACGACGGTAGGGACGCGCACGCACGTTGCGGTGACGGGCAGTCCCGGGCGGTTCATGACCTTGCGGATCTCCTCACCGACCTTCACCTCTTCGCCGGTGTAACCGTTCTCTCGCACGGACCCGATCTGAGGGATCACGTTCATCGCCAGCGGGTGAGCGAACACCGAGCCCTTCTCGAGGACCTCGCGGCCCAGGCCCCGCGTCACGAGATCGGGCTCCTTCACCGCGCGCTCCAGCTGATCCCAGAGCTCGTCGACACCCGCCTTCCCGGCGCCGGACGCGGCCTGATAGGACGAGCAGATCAGCCGAGTGAGCCGCGCAGCGCGGTCGAGCGCCGCGACCGGAACGATGGTCGCGAGCATCGTGCAGTTAGGGCTGGCGATGATCCCGCGGCGAGGTTTCGTGACCGCGTCGGGGTTCACCTCCGGAACGACCAGCGGGACGTCGGGGTCCATGCGCCAGGCGGCGGAGTTGTCGACGACGGTCGCGCCGCGTTCCACCGCGACCGGCGCCCACTCTCGGCTGACGTCGTCGGGGACGTCGAACAACGCGATCCCGCCGCCGTCGAAGACCTCGGGAGCGAGCGCCCGCACCTCGACCTCGCCGCCGCGGAAGCGAAGCCTGCGACCTGCCGAGCGAGGGGAGGCGACGGCGACGAAGTCGTCGATCCCGAGGTCGCGTTCTTCGAGGATGCCCATGATCTCGGCGCCGACGGCCCCGGTCGCCCCGACCAGGACGACCCTCACCGCGAGTCCTCCCCGCGCACCGCACGCAGCTGACCGGTCAGCGTCTCGGGATGCTCCTCCCGATAGACGACCTCGTCCGACAGGCTGAAGCGGTCGTGTATCGCCCGCACCGCACGCTCGACCTCGAACGCCCGTATCACGCACGAGACGCGGATCGAGGACGTCGAGATGATCTCGATGTTGATGCCTTCTTCCGCGAGAGCGTCGAACATGTCGGCCGCGACACCGGGATGCGTCTTCATGCCGGCGCCGACGAGCGAGATCTTGGCGATGTCGGCGTCGGTCCGCACGCCTCCGGCACCCACGCTCTCCGCGGTGCGCTCGAGGAGAGGCTCGGCGCGCCGTAGATCGTCTTTCGGGAGCGTGAACGAGATATCGGTCCGGCCGTCCTCCGACACGTTCTGGACGATCATGTCGATGTTGACGCCTTCGTCTGCCAGCGGCCGGAACACGCGCGCCGCCACCCCGGGGGTGTCGGGGACCCCATAGATCGTCACTTTCGCCTCGGACGTGTCGTGCGCGATCCCAGAGATGATCGCTTGCTCCATGCGTTCGTCCTCCTCCGTCACCCACGTGCCCTCGTCGTTCGTGAAGGACGACCGCACGTGGAGCGCGACCCCATGGTTGCGCGCGAACTCGACGCTGCGAAGCATCAGAACCTTGGCACCCGCGGCGGAGAGTTCCAGCATCTCCTCGTAAGACACCGCGTGCAGCTTCTTCGCCTCGGGCACGACCCGCGGATCGGCGGTGTAGACGCCGTCGACATCGGTGTAGATCTCGCAGACGTCGCCGCCGAGTGCGGCCGCGAGCGCCACCGCGGTGGCATCCGACCCACCCCGGCCGAGGGTCGTGACGTCGTACGCCGTCGAAACGCCCTGGAACCCGGCGACGATCGCGATCTTGCCGTCGTCCAGTGCCTCTTTCACGCGGCGCGCCTTGATCTCGACGATGCGCGCCTTGCCGTGGGAAGTGTCGGTGATGATCCCCGCCTGCGATCCGGTGAACGAGACCGCGTCGCGGCCGAGGTCGATGATCGCCATGGAAAGCAGCGCCATCGAGATGCGTTCGCCGGCCGTCAGGAGCATGTCGAGCTCGCGCCCGTGCGCCGTAGGGCTGATCTGCGCCGCAAGGTCGACCAGCTCATCGGTCGTCGATCCCATCGCGGAGACGACCACGCACACGCGGTGGCCCTCCTCCGCGGTATCGACGATACGGCGGGCGACGCGCTTTATCCGCTGTGCGTCGCCGACGGAGGTGCCGCCGTACTTCTGCACGATCAGAGCCATGGTCTCAACGTACCGCCCCAAACGGGGTGGAAGGGCGAACGAGGCAGATCTCAGGACTCGGTGGAGGTGCGCCGATCGGTGTAGGTGGTCTGGTCCATCCGCCTGCCGTAGAAGGGCTTCCGCATACTCTCGGTGCCCACGATGATGTGGTTGTCGGTGCCGACATAGAGGACCTCGATGTTGTCGCCTCGGTCGTTGTAGCTCTGGCACAACTCGGCGAGGGCTCCGGGGCGGTCCTCGATCTGCACGCGCTCGACCTCGTGGACGTCGAGGATCTCATGGCCGGTGGCCTCCAGCGCGCGGACCGCCTTCTCGACGTCGTCGACCTGGAAGTGGATGAACCCCCACTTCTCCCCCGGCCGGAGGTCGCACCCGATCCCGCCGATGTTGACACCCGCATCACCCAGGACGCGAGCGGCTTGGGCCAGCCTCCCGGGCGTATTCGGCACGCTGAAGCGGATGTCCCCGTGCACGGCTCCTCCTCCTTCGCCCCATCCTGGACCAAGCCGAGCGGGCGGGCAAGGGCGCGTCAGCCGTCGAGCCGGCGCCTCCCCTGGAGCGCGCGGCCGAGCGTCACCTCATCGGCGTACTCGAGATCCCCGCCGACCGGCATCCCACTCGCCAGGCGCGTAACGGTAACGCCGAGCGGCGTGAGGAGACGGGCCAGGTACATCGCGGTCGCGTCGCCTTCGATGTTCGGGTTGGTCGCCACGATCACCTCCTCTATCGCCGCACTGCCGTCGGCTGGCTTGCGCAGCCGCTCGAGCAGCTCCGCGATGCGGAGATCCTCGGGGCCGATCCCCTCGATCGGGCTGATCGCCCCCTGTAGCACGTGGTAGAGCCCGCGGTACTCGCGCGTTCGTTCGATGGCGACGATGTCGGGTGCCTCTTGAACGACGCACACCACCGACCGATCCCGCCGCGGGTCGCGGCAGTACTCGCACAGCTCTTGATCGGCGACGTTCGAACAGACGGCGCAGAAGCGCACGCGCTCTTTCGCCTCGACCACCGCGCGGGCGAGACGCGCCGCGTCCTCCTTCGTCGCTTTCAGGAGATGGAAGGCGACGCGCTGCGCCGACTTCGGTCCGATGCCGGGGAGGCGGGCGAGCTCGTCGATCAGGTCCTGGATGGGTCCGGCGTACACCCGCGTCTACAGGCC
>DATLFS010000139.1:0-18891 GCA_035540935.1 Actinomycetota bacterium | reverse complement strand
GGCCGCCGCCGGTCGAGCCGGAGCCCTCGCCACCGTTGCCTTGGCCGCCGTTGGCCTGTCCCTGGCCTCCGTTGCCTTGGCCGGCGCCGTTGCCCTCGTTGCCCTGGCCGCCGCCGTTGCCCTGGCCGCCGTTGCCCGGCTGGCCTTCTTCATTCCCGGGGCTCGGCTGCGCTGCGAATGCCGAGGACGGCACCGCCAGTGAGGCTCCCGCGAAGAACATGGCGATCACCACAGCGGGCGCAACCGCCCGTGAGATTCTCCGTCCGCTCATCAAACCGACCCCCGTCACGATGTGTATTGGACCCGCTACTCAGCGTTACGGGTCATACCTCTGTAAACGGAGCCGAAACGCCGAAAGCGGGCAGAGCGCGAAAACTTTCTCGGAAAATCGGCCGGAGGGGGTTGCGCTCGTATTGCTGGTCGTGCTACGGGGCTACGACTTGACGAGCCGCTCGACCGCGGCGGTTGCTTCGGTCACCATCTCCTCGCGAGAGCGAGGGGAGGCCTCGACGACGCAGTGCCTCATGTGGTCGTCGAGGAGCGCCACCGCCGTCTTCTTGAGGGCGTTGGTAGCGGCCGCCACCTGGGTCAGGATGTCGATGCAGTAGACGTCCTCTTCAACCATCCTCTGAAGTCCGCGGATCTGCCCTTCGATGCGACGAAGCCGCGTCAGGACCTCGTCTTTGTGGACGTAGTAGCCGTGCTGTTTCATCGGTTCCCCCTCATCATGAGAAACGTTCGAAGCGGCGGAGCCGCAACGAGTTGGTCACCACGCTGACACTCGAGAACGCCATGGCCGCACCGGCGAGGATCGGGTTCAGGAGCCCCAAGGCCGCCGCGGGGATCGCCGCCGTGTTGTAGGCGAAAGCCCAGAAGAGGTTCTGCACGATCGTCCGATAGGTCCGGCGCGCCAGCGATACGGCCGTGACGACTCTCGTGGGATCGCCCGTCATCAACGTTACATCCGCGGCCTCGATCGCCACGTCTGTTCCGGTGCCCATCGCGATCCCGAGGTCCGCCTGCGCCAGCGCGGGCGCGTCGTTCACCCCGTCCCCCACCATGGCCACGACCTCACCGGCACGCTGCAGAGCTCGCACCTCCTCCACCTTGTCCTCTGGGAGAACCTCCGAAAGAACGCGGCGGATACCGAGGGACCGAGCGATGGCGTGAGCCGTCTGCTCATTGTCGCCGGTGAGCATCACAACCGAGAGGCCGAGACGCGCCAGATCGTCCACCGCGCGGCGCGCCCCGTCCTTGAGAACGTCGGCTACGGCTATCGCGCCCCGCACCTCGCCTGCCCACCCGACGAATACGACGGTCTTTCCCGTCTTCTCGAGGAGGGCCGCTTCGTCGGCGAGACGCTCCGGCATCCGAAGACCGCCTTCTGCCATCAGCTTCGAGCGTCCCGCCCAGACCATCACCCCATCCGGCATCGAGGCGCGCACGCCCAGGCCGGCGGTTGCCGAGAAGTCACTCACCGGCGAGAGCTCGCCCGAAGCGGCGGCACGGCGTCGTATGGCGGCGCCGATCGGGTGCTCACTGTGGGCTTCGGCGGCGCCGGCGCGGCGCAGGATCTGCTCGTCGCTCGCGCCTATCGCCACAACGTCGGTGACGGTCATCTCGCCCCGCGTCAGCGTTCCGGTCTTGTCAAAGATCACCGTGGTGATCCGGCGGATGTGCTCGAGTGATTCGGTGCTCTTGATGAGGACGCCGAGCTCTGCTCCGCGCCCCGTTCCCGCCATGATCGCAGTAGGCGTCGCAAGACCCAGCGCACAGGGACAGGCGATGATCAAGACCGCAACGGCGGCCAGCAGGCCACGCTCCGGGTCGTCGGCGAGGGTGGCCCACGACGCGAACGTGATCAGGGCGACACCGATCACGACGGGAACGAAAACCGCCGAAACGCGATCGGCAAGTCGTTGGAGTGCGGCCTTGCCCGTCTGCGCGTCTTCGACCAGCTTGACGATCTGTGCCAGCGCGGAATCGGCGCCCACAGCCGTCGCTCGTACGGTGAGAACACCGGACGAGTTCAGCGTCGCGCCGACAACCTGGTCCCCAGGTGCCTTGTCGATCGGGATGCTCTCGCCGGTCAGCATGGATTCGTCGACCGCGCTCGCTCCATCGACGACCTCTCCGTCGACCGGGATCTTCTCGCCCGGTCGAATCCGAACGAGGTCGCCGACGCCCACCTCCTCGATGGGAACCATCCGCTCCGCTCCATTCACCACGACGCGCGCGTCTTTGGCGCCGAGCTCGACGAGAGCGCGGATCGCCGCGCCCGCCCGATCTTTCGCACGCGCTTCCAGATAGCGGCCCAGCGTGATGAAGGAGATGATGAGAACGGCGGTCTCGAAGTAGAGCTCCATCCCGCCGCTGAACAACTGGACCATGCTGTAGAGGAAGGCGGTCAGGGTCCCGAGCGCGATGAGCGAGTCCATGTTCGCGGTCAGGTGACGGGCCCGGCGCGCGGCCTCGTGGAGGAACGGCCATCCGACCCAGAACTGGATCGGGATGGACACGGCGAACGTGAGCCACCTCAAGGCGTCGCTCTCCATCGCGCGCCGTCCCAGGAACATCATCACGACCATGAAGGTTGCAGCAGGGATCGCAACGGCCAACCGGAGACGCCAGCGGTACGGGTCGCCGGGGACGGCGCTGTCTGCCGCCGCAGTGGCACCGTCCTCCCGCACGTCGTAACCGGCGACGCGGACGGCATCGGCGAGGGTGTCGAGCGATGCCGCGGCGCCGGCCGTGACGCGTGCCACACCCGTAGCGAAGTTCACGTCAGCCTTCTCGACGCCGTCGACCTTCTCGAGCGCTCGCTGGACGCGTGCCGCGCACGACCCACACGTCATGCCTTCTACGTGCAGGTCGACCGCGTTCTGCTCGGTCCTCACCAAGTACCTCCCTCGGGAGCCGGTATCAGGTACGTGGGGCAGTATACCCCAGGGGGGTACGCACGCGGCACGCCGGGAATCTGACGAGCAGAGCGAGGTTCTCTTGCATGCCAAGGGACCAGAGAAAGGACGGCAGGTGAAGAAGCATCTGATGGCAGCTCTCGGCATCATGCTGATCGGCGGGTCGGCAACGGCAACGCCGGCAGAACCCGGCGACCCGGCCACGGGTTCCACGATCGTCTACTCGCGCAGCGCGGCGGAGCACGATCTCGGGCGCGCGGCGGAGATATTCGCCATGCAGGAGGACGGGTCGGGCATGCGGCGGCTCACCGACAACCGACGGCGAGACGACTATCCGGCCCTTTCGCCCGATGGAACGCTCATCGCCTTCTCCCGCAAGATCGACGGACAGTTCGACCTGTTCGTGATGAGCACGAACGGAGAGAACCGGAGACGCCTCACGCGGACACCTGAGGGCGACGAAGTGCTTGCCGCATGGGCTCCCGACGGAACGGCATTGGCCTTCACGGTCACGACGAACACTCCCGGTGGATGGCAAAGCGACATCTATCGGATGACGCTGAGCGATCGGCGCGTTCAGCGCCTCACCTTCACGCCGCGGGCGCAGGAGTTCACGCCCGCGTGGGCACCCGACGACAGCGAGATCGCGTTCACGAAGTTCAACCTCCGGCGTCACCGTTACGGGATCGCGTCCGTAAACCCGAACGCGGGCGGCTTGCGTTGGATCGTCGTGAACCCTCGGTCGGGTGACGGGTATGCCGATGCGAACCCGAGCTGGTCGCCCGACTCGCAGTGGCTGGTATTCGCGCGCGATCACGGCAGCGATCCTTACGTCGATCTTTACAAGATTCGCCGGGACGGCTCCGACGTCACGGCCGTCACGGATCTTTCGGGTCTTGCGGAGGATCCCGATTGGGGTTCCGACGGGCGCATCTTGTTCCGCTACGAAGAAGGCCTGGCGATCGTGACCGATCGGGGCGGCACGCCGGAGCAGATCACGCCCGTTCGAAGCGGACTTCCCTATTGGTCGCCCGACTGGTAAGGACTGACGCTGTGCGACGACTTCGGCTAACGACGCTAACGCTTCTCGTGGTGTTGGGAGCGATCGGCTGTGACTCCGGCGGGCGCAAGGAGGAGGTCGCGCGGCGCGGGCGCCTGGTCATGCCGTTCGACCTCGACCGGACCACTCACACCTTCCAACCGCGGCCGGACGGCGGTGTCCAAGAGGTGGTTGCCGACCGGCCCGATCAAGAGCAGGTCCGCCTGATCCGCGACCACCTACAGAAGGAGAGTGAGGCGTTCGCCCGCGGCGACTTTGGCGACCCCGCGCGGATACACGGCGATGACATGCCGGGTCTTACCGCGCTGATCGGGGGTTACGACCGGATCCGCGTGACTTATGAACCGATCAGAGACGGCGGTCGCATCGTCTACACGACGTCGGATGAGGACCTGGTCGAGGCGATACACGAGTGGTTCGCAGCACAGGTCTCAGACCATGGGGAACACGCGGAGCACGCCGACTGACGGGAGGCGCGATGGGCGAGGCAACGGAAGTGGTGCAACGAGCCATGGCTGCAGTGGTGACGGGAGACGCCGGATCCGCCGCGGCGGTCGTGGCCGACGACTTCGTGTGGCACATCCCCGGTGACAGCGCCGTCGGAGGAGACGTTTCAGGCGCGGCCGGGTGGATCGAGAAGATGCACCGACTGCTGTCTAAAGGCCTGATACCGCAGCCCCTCGCGTGGTTGGAAGGAAGCGATCTGGTCGCGGTGCTGCAGCGGAACCAGGCGTCGAACGAGGGCAGAACGCTCGACGTCAGGGTGGTCAACCTCTACCGGGTGGAGGAGGGGAAAGTGCGGCGTCTGGATACCTTCTTCGAGGATCAGCACGCCGTCGAAGAATTCTGGAACGACGTCCTCTCCTGACGATTTGCGACGGTTCGGTTACGTGCCGGTTGCGTAGCTGCCACAGAACCCGGGTAACACCGCCGCCGTGGGCGCACGACAGGCGGCGAAGGCCGCCCTCATCGCGATCTTCATCTCACTGCTTCCGATCTCGGCCGAGGCGGCGCCGAGGCGGCTGCCCGCCCGCGGCGAGCACGTCTTCGACCTGATCGTCCCGGACATCGGCCTCCGGGAGGAAGTCGTGGCGGGTATCGGGCAAGCGGAGCTGCGGAACGCCGTCGGCAAGTATCCCGCCTGTCGCGAGGGGTTCCCGCCTCCATATTGCACGCGCTTCGAGGAGAGGTGGCCGGGTGAGGATGGCGCGGTCTACCTAGGCGGCCACCGGACGCTCGAGGAGAAGCCCTTCTTCCATCTCGGTCGTCTGAAGCGCGGCGACGAGATCCTGCTCTCGACGCAAAAGGGGACGTTCCGCTATGCCGTCACCCGACAGGAGGTCGTGGACGACGGGGATCTCTCGATCGTCGTTCCGCGGACGCGGCCGATGGTCGTGCTGATCACGTGTCACCCGAAGTACTCCGCCGAGGAGCGCATGATCGTCTACGCGCGCGAGCTTCCCGCGCGGCCCCAGGTTCCGACGCCGAGATGACGCGCGCTCACATCCTGGTCGTCAGCGACGCGCCGAACGCATCACCGCGTCTCGCCGAAGCCCTCCGGCGCGCCGGCTTCTCCGTAGGCGTCATCCGACCCGCGGGCGACGTCGCTCAAGAGGTGGCCGGATCCGCCATCGACCTCGTATGCCTCGACGCGGTAGGCGATTCCGCCGAGCGTCTCGACCTCTGCCGGCGCATCAGTGAGCTCTCCGACGTCCCCCTCCTCGTCGCGGGCGCCTCCGACGATCCGTTGGAGGTAGTGATGTGCCTCGACGCCGGCGCGGACGAGTACCTACGTCCTTCGATCGATCCTTTCGAGGCGGTGGCACGTACGCGTGCTCTCCTGCGGCGCGCGCGCCGAGCCAGCGGACGGCTTTACGTCGGGAACCTGATGATCGATCCGAACGCGTACAAGGTCTTCAAGGACGGCCGCGAGATCACACTCTCGAAGACGGAGTTCCGTCTCCTGCTCGAGCTCGCAACGCGGCCGGGTCAAGTATTCACCCGCGACATCCTCGTAGAGCGCGTCTGGGACGCCGAATACCTCGGCGACTCGAGGCTCGTCGACATGGCCGTCAAACGTCTCCGTCAGAAGGTCGAGGACGATCCACGACGCCCCCGCATCATCCGAACGGTGCGCGGCTTCGGCTATCGACTCGACCCATTCACGGACGAAACAGACGAAGCCGCGGGGTAGCGACAGAATCGCTACGCGGGCGTTACACGCCTGACACGCGGCGCGGGCACTCCTTCCCGACGACAACTGAACGCACGGTCAAGAGAAGGAGTCGCGGAGTGAAAAGACACGAAGACGTGAAGCGGCGATCGGGGCGCGGGATGATCCTGCTCGCTTCCGTCGTTGCCGCATTGTTGATCCCGGGCACCGCCCAGGGGCAGATCGGTGACGTCAGCGAACCGACCAAGCTCCTCACTAGCTCCGGCGGCGTCGCACCCGCGAAGGACGATGCTCCGGCCGAGGCGAAGGCCGAGGGGTCGAGCGTAAGCGTTTACCTCGGCGGCGAGGAGATCGTCTCTATCGGGAACACGAGCGCGGAAGCCGGGAGCGAAGGCTCCGCTTCGGATGCGTCGGCAGTGAGAGTGCTCGGCCAGGAGATCGGCGGCTCCCACTCGAAGACCAGGGGCAAGAAGGGAAGGTCTTCGTCGGTAAGCGGTTACGGCCATGAGACCTGCTCGATCTCGCGCGGCGTGATCTGCATGGCTTTCCTTCACGCGTACACCGAGAGCAAGAACGGCGAGCACAGCTCTTCCAGCCGGTCGGACACGTCGCTCGCGAAGGTGTGCGTGAACACCAGCGGAAGCGAGGAAGGAGCGTCGCCGCAGGATCCCTGCGAGGGAGAGGTCGGAGCAGAGGTCGGCGGCAGTCACAGCTCGGCGCAGCACAACCGAAGGAACGGCAAATCGAAAGCGGAACGCTCCTCGAACGTCGCCGAGGTTTGCCTCGGCGGCCGTAACGACGACGGTTTCTGCGAGGGCGCCGGCGCGGACGTGCTGACCGCGCAGGAGTCGAGCGACGACGAGGAAGCGACGAACGAGGGCGTGTCGGTCCAGCTCGGCGGCGGCGAGGTCATCGGCCTCGACCACCCCGGAGCGGAAGATTGTGAAGAGACCACCGGCCCATGCATCTCGCTGAACCCCGGATCGGTTGAGACGACCGAAGGCGGCGGCAGCCAGGGCGACGACGAGGAGCAGGGCGTGACCGTCTCCGACGGTCCCGCCGGCGGCTCGGCATCCGCCACCGCGAGCGGCGGTGTCGTGCGCGTCGAGCTTCTGGGACAGGAGATCATCGCGATCGGCCAGTCGTCGGCCGAAACGGACGACGAAGGATCTTCGAGCGACGCCACTTTCCTGCGGGTCCTCGGCCACAAGGTCATCGGCTCCGACGCGGAGTCGAGCGGCAACAACGACTCACGCTCCGAGCAGGGCTACCTGATGGAGTCCTGCGAGGCGACTGGAGGCGCGATCTGCGTCGCGCTCCTCTACTCGAACGCCGAGTCCTCGAGCCGCGAGGAGTCGGGGCAGAACGGCAGCAGCAGCAGCAAGGAAAGCCGTTCCGACACCTCCGGCGCATCGTTCTGCATCGGCGGCAGCGAGGAGTACGACCCCCGCGAGGGCAACTGCGACGGCATCATCGGCGGCACGGTCCTCGAGAGCCACAGCAAGGCGTCGCAGGAGACTTCCTCGTCTTCGGGCGAGGACGAGGACGGCAACACGTACAGCGAGTCCTCGGGTTCGTCCGAGGCCGATCAGGAGACCAACGGCGCCACCGTCTGTGTCGGCGGCGAGAACGAAGACGGACACTGCGACGGCATCGGCGCGAGCGTCCTGCACGCCGAGTCGCACAGCGAGGCGTCGTCGGACGGCGAGAAGTCGAACGAGCAGGATTCGCACATCGTTGCGGTGGACGCCGCCGGTGAGGAGCAGGTCGCGATCGACCAGAGCGGCGACATCCCGCCGGGCTGCTCGGATGCCGAGTCGAACACCGTCTGCATCTCGCTGAACGACAACAACTCGGATGCCGAAGCGGAAGGCGGCGCCGGCGGTAACGCCACGGTTCTCGGCGTCGAGATCCTCAGCGACGGCGACGATTCCACCGGCGACGGTGCGGCCGGTGAAGCCGGCACGGGCGCCGACGCCGAGGGTGGTCTCGTCCTCGGGAATGAGCCGCAGAAGCGAGCCGCGACGGCCGGACAGGTGAACGAGCTTGCCGCCGCCCCGGGTGAGGCGCAGCAGGCGTTCACCGGAGCCGCGCTGGCGCCGTGGCTTGCCCTGGCGCTCGCGCTGATCGCGCTCGGCGCCGCGGGGCTCAGAAGGGGCCGCCGCCAGCAGGGATAAGCGGCACCAGCAGCGCATCAACGGACGGGGGAGCGAGCTCGCTCCCCCGTCCTCGTTTGAGCAGAAATGCCGCGGGTACCGCAGTCGTAGCCGCTCGTCGATCTACGGAGGGATGTCGCGTGCCCGATCCTGATTTCCCGAGAGGGGATGCTCTGAAGGAGCACAACCTGATCGTCACGCTCGAGGACGAAGAGCAGGCGCGCCGGGTGGTGGATTCGCTCTCTTCCGCGGGGCTGTCAGCCGACATCACGCTCAACTCTCACGAGGATCAGCGCGCCGCTCTGCGCGGAGACATGCGCGACGAACTCGACGCCACCGTCATCGGGCCCGGCAACGTCGGTCCGTTCACCAAAGGGATGAGCAAGGGCGTCGTGAAGTGGACGACCATCTGCGGCATCGTGGGCATCGCCGCCGGCATCCTCCTCGCGCTCCTTGTGTGGCGATCGGGCCTCGGCGTCGCGGTCATGGCTGCTATCGGCGGAACAGCCGGCGCCACCCTCGGCTTCTCCACCGGCGGATTTCTCGGCCCGCGCGCCGAGCAGGAGGGACGGCCCGATTCTCAAGCCCGGCCCACCGTCGGGGTGCACGCGGACACGATGGACGAGATCCGCAAGGCACAGCAGGTGCTCGAAGGGCAGCGTGTGATCAGGCTCGACCACGTAGACGCGACCGGCCGCCCGATCGGCACCGCGGCGAAAGACAGCCGGCCGCTTCGGGGCGAAACACCTACCTGATCCGAGAGCGGCTACTCCGCCGCCTCGTCCTCGCGGTCGGGCTGCCGGGGGATGCCCTCTTCGACCCGCTCGTCCGGCTCCAACTCCGCGATGCCGCCGCCGAGAGGATCGCCCTCGCCGCCGTGCAAGACGTCGCCCGAAGTCGTCTCCTCGTCGGATCGCAAGTCGTCTCTCTCTTTGTCGGTCATGCCTCGGCTCGTACCCTTGACGCTCCCTCGTCGAAACCCTCTCCAGGTCGGTCGAGCAGAGGCCGGATCAGCGCGGCCACTGCGGCCGCGGAGTTGTAGTTGATCGTATGGGCGGCTCTCGGCACCGACACGGCGCGCCCTGCACCCGCTATCGCCGCGCACCGGTCTGCCCATTCCTGAACGATGAGCGGATCCCGCCCGCCCCGCACGACCAGCACGGGCCGCGCTACGCGCGCCAGGTCCTCTTCGATCGCGTGCGCCAACGCGTGGCGGTATGTGGCGACGGCGCGCCACATCCCAGCGTCGAGAAGGTCGCGCAGGACGACGACCCCGAGGGAAGGAGGCTCGAACGGCGCGTTCGCAAGCCATCGCAACGCCGGCCCGACAGGATCGCGCTGACCGGGTTCGAACGTGGGCCCGAGAAGCACGAGACCGGCGATCCGCGAGGGATCCCGAGCGACCGCCCGCGCGGCGTACTGGCAGCCGAACGAGTTCGCGGCAAGCACCACGTCGTTGAGATCGGTCGCGTCCAGCCACGCATTCAGCGCTCGGGCGAGCCCGTCGACATCCAGAACACGGGACGGGTTCTCACTGCGGCCGAAGCCGGGCATGTCCGGTGCCCAGACATCCGCATACCTCGACAGGGATCGAGCCAGCGGAGCCATGTAACGGCTCGAGACCAACAGACCGTGCACCAGGACGACCGGCTTCGTGCCCACCGGGGTGAAGGTCCGGCGCGCGTGCAGGCGAAGACCGTGCACGCGGCTCCAGGTACTCCACCAACCCCGCCGGTAAAGCCCGCCGCGACGCGGCATCAGCGGGAGCGGCGGCCGACGCCGGTGAGCCACTCGCGGATCCGCAGAGGTCCCCCGGCGTGCGGGTGGAGCGGCGGTGTCGGTCCGCCCGCCGAGCGCGCCAACCCCTCCAGCAACTCGGCGAGCGCGTCGAGAGCGGACACCCGCGCCTCCCAGCCGAGCCGGGCGCGAACGGCAGTCGTGTCCATCACGGGTCCCTGCATCCCGAGGTCCAACCATCCGGGCGGCGTCGGCTGCAGGCGTAGCTTCCACGTCACCAGGGCGAGGCGCCGCACGACGTTCGCCGGCACCCGGATCGTCCGCTTCCCGAGCGCCCGGGCGATCAGGCCGGTGTCGAGCACGGGCTCGGCGGCGACGTTGAACGCGCCCGAAACGTCCGTCACGAGTGCACGCCGGTAGGCGTCCGCGACGTCGTCCGAGTGAACCGCCTGCAGCGTCAGCCCCGGGATGTGCGGGATCAACGGGAGACGCGACGGCGCCGTGATCCAGGGCGGCAGCAGCGGACCCGCGAACAGCCTCCGGATGCCGGAAGCGGCCTCCGCCTTGAAGATCAACCCCGGGCGGAGGCGCACGATGCGCACGTTGGGATGACGAGCGGCGAAAGTATCGAGGATCCGTTCGACTGCCGCCTTGTGCCGCGAGTAGAACGAGGTGGGGACGCCGTGCGTCGGCCACGACTCGTCGACGACCGTACCGATCGGAGCGGGGCTGTAGGCGCCGATCGAAGAGGCGTAGATGATGTTCCGCACTCCGGCGTCGGCGGCCGCTTCGAAGACGCGCTTGCTGCCGTCAACATTCACTCCATGCGTCACGCTCTCGTCGCGCGACGGTTGGATCAACCACGCTAGGTGAACGACGGCGTCGCAGCCCTCGAACACGGCGCGCAGGTCGTCCTTGGCTACGTCGGCCGCGACCCAGGTCGTCTTGTCGAACGAGACCTCTGGTCGCCGGCGCGCTATCCCCAGGATCTCGTGCACCTCTGCTTCGCCGGCGAGAGAGCGGAGCAGACTCGTGCCGACGTTCCCGGTCGCGCCGGTGATGGCTACACGCACGGAAGCCGCCCGCGCGGGCGGTTCACGGCCGCAGCACGATCTTTATCGCCCCGTCCTTCTTCGCCTGGAACATCTCGTAAGCGTCCGGAGCACGATCGAGCGGGAGCACGTGGGTCACGAACTGCTCGGTGCCGAGCGGGTCGGCGTCGTCGGTCAGCAGCGGCATGATGTCGTCGACCCAACGCTTGACGTTCGCCTGCCCCATGCGGATCTGCAGCTGCTTGTCGAACATGTCGAGCATCGGGAGGGGGTCGACGGCGCCGCCGTAGACACCCGTGATGGAGACCGTCCCGCCTCGGCGCGCCGCGTCGATCGCGTCGTAGAGCGCGGACAGGCGGTCGACGCCCGCCTTCTCGACCAAGGGAGCCGCGAGCTTGTCGGGCAGGAGCGAGACCGCTTTCTGCGCCCACTGCGCGAACGGCGCGCCGTGCGCCTCCATGCCGACCGCGTCGATGACGGCGTCGGCGCCGCGGCCGCCGGTCAGGTCCCGGATCGCGTCCCCCACCGACTCGACGTCCGCGAGGTTGACCGGCGTCGCGCCGAACGACGCCGCCGCGGTCAGACGATCGGGTAAGAGGTCGACGCCCACGATCGGGGAGACCCCGAGATGCGCCGCGATCCGCACGCACATCTGCCCGATGGGGCCGAGCCCGAGGACGGCGAGAGACCCTCCGTTGGGGACATCCGCGTAGGCGACGGCCTGCCACGCCGTCGGCAAGACGTCGGAGAGGAAGAGGAAACGCTCGTCCGGCGGCCCCTCGGGGACCTTGACCGGTCCGAAATGAGCTTGCGGCACCCGCAGGAACTCCGCCTGGCCGCCGGGGACGCTCCCGTAAAGGCGCGTGTAGCCGAAGAGCGCCGCCCCTTTGCCGAACTCCCGCACCTGCGTCGTCTCGCACTGCGAGTAGAGGTGTTGTTCGCACATGAAGCACGCCCCACAGGAGATGTTGAAGGGAACGACGACCCGGTCGCCGGGCGAGATATGCGAGACCTCCGGCCCGACCTCCTCGACGATCCCCATGGGCTCGTGCCCGATGATGTCGCCGTCGTCCATGAACATCGTCAGGTGTTCGTAGAGGTGGAGGTCCGACCCGCAGATGGCGGTCGACGTGACCCTCACGATCGCGTCCGTCGGCTCCTGGATGACGGGATCGGGAACCTCGTCGACGCTGATCTTGCGCTTGCCATGCCATACGACCGCTTTCATCCCGCTCCCTTTCTGGAGTCGGCGCGCCGCGTCGATGATTCCCGCCCGGGATCAGGTGAAAACGACGGCAGGGACGCCCGCGCCCTCGCTCGCCTTGCCGACAGGACGGGGCGCTCGAACGGAGAACGCCCTATCCATGCCGTCCCGCCGTGACTTCCTCCGCCTGACCGCCGCCGGCGCGGCGTCGTTGGCGCTCCCGACCGAGCGCCTCGCCGCGCTCGCCGGCGACCCGCTGCGCCCGTTCCAGGTGCCTCTCCGCATCCCGCCCGTGGCAGAGCCGGTCCTGCGCGCCGGCGGCCGCGACCTCTACGAGATGACGATGCGCGAGGCGCGGGTCGAGATGATCCCCGGGGTGCGCACGACGATCTGGGGGTTCGACGGCCGTTTCCCCGGCCCGACCTTCAAGGTCAAGAGGGGGCGGGAGGTCGTCGTGCGGCGGATCAACCGCCTCAAGGTACCGACGACCACCCACCTCCACGGTGGGAAGGTCCCGTGGAAGAGCGACGGCCACCCCAGCCTCTTGATCCCGCCCGGCGGCGCCTACGAGTACGTGTACCCGAACGACCAAGAGGCGGCGACCCTCTGGTACCACGATCATCTCTGCAAGAAGACGTCCCGCAACACGTACATGGGACTGGCCGGGATGTACATCATCGAGGACGAGGAGGAGGAGAGCCTCAACCTCCCGCGCGGGAGGTACGACGTCCCCCTCGTCCTTCAGGATCGCGACTTCAACAAGAGGGGCGAGCTTCGCTTCCGCGACGCCGTCGACGAGATCCTCGGCAACGTGGTGCTGGTGAACGGCCGCCCGACCCCGTACATGAAAGTGGCGGCCAGGAAGTACCGCTTCCGCATCCTGAACGCGTCCCATACGAGGGGCTATCGCCTCGCGCTCGACAACCGCATGCCGTTGATCCAGATCGCATCCGATCAGGGCCTCCTGACGGCGCCGTACCCGGCGCCGGACATCCCGTTGTGGCCGGCCGAGAGGGCCGAAGTGATCGTCGATTTCTCGCTGTTCCCCGTCGGCACCAGCGTCGTCTTACACGATCTGCAGGACCCGACGGACCCCGCGAGCGCGCGTCCTGTCATGCGCTTCGACGTCGCGCGCGAGGCAGAGGACACCAGTTCGCTGCCACCGGTGCTGCGTCCGGTCGAGCGCCTGCTGCCCGGGCCGGGCACCGTACGGCGCGAGTTCGTCCTGAGCCAGAACCTCGACAAGAACCGCTGGGAGATCAACGGCAAGCCGTTCGACGCGGCGCGCGTCGACGCCGAGCCCAGGCTGGGAGACACGGAGATCTGGACCTTCGTGAACCGCTCGTCGATGGTTCACCCGATGCACGTCCATCTCGTCCGCTTCCAGATCCTCGAGCGCAGCAACGCGCCCATCACACCGGGCGAACTTGGATGGAAGGACACGGTACGCGTCGACCCTTCGGCGAACTCCGTCAGCATCATCATGCGCTTCGAGGGGTTCACCGGCCGCTACATGTTCCACTGCCACAACCTCGCGCACGAGGATCATTCGATGATGGGACAGATGCTCGTCCGTCCGGGCGACGATGCAACGGCTCGCGCTGCCGAGCCGGAGTTCGCCGGCGGCTACGCGGCCGGTCGGGCAGGCCTGCCGTTCCGCTGCGACTTCAGAAGCTGACGCGCCCTAAGCACCGATCGGGCAGGAGACGCCCGTCCCCTTCAACCCGCAGTACCCGTTCGGCACCTTGTGCAGGTACTGCTGGTGATACTCCTCGGCGAGATAGACCGCTCCCGCGGGCGCGATCTCGGTCGTGATCGCGTCGAAGCCGTCCTTCCGCAGGGCGTCCTCGTAGGCAGCCCGAGCGGCTTCGGCGGCGCGCCGCTGATCTTCGTCGACGAAATAGATCGCGGACCGGTATTGGGTGCCGACGTCGTTCCCCTGGCGCATGCCCTGCGTGGGGTCGTGCTCCTCGAAGAAGACCTTGAGTAGCTCCTCGTAGGAGATCCGGGTGGGGTCGAACACGACCTGCACCACCTCGGCGTGTCCCGTGCGCCCCGTGCAGACCTCTTCGTACGTCGGGTGCGAGGTGTACCCGCCGGCGTAGCCGACGGACGTGCTGTACACGCCGTCGAGCTTCCAGAAGAGCCTCTCCGCGCCCCAGAAGCAACCGAGGCCGAAAACCGCCACCTCGAGGCCGTCGGGGAACCGCGGCTCGAGCGGGGTCCCTAGAACCGCATGCCGGTCGGGGACCGGGAAGGGCCTCCGCTCCCTCCCGGGAAGGGCATCCTCGGGGCGCACCATCGTCGTCTTCTTCGTCAAGAACATGTCTCGCTCCGATCTCGGCTCGCGGCACCCCACGATAGCCGCCGCGGCACGGGTACGGTGCCCCGAACACCCGGGAGAGGAGGATGGATGATCCAGGAGTTCAAGGCGTTCCTGTTACGCGGCAACGTGGTCGACCTGGCGGTGGCCGTCGTCGTCGGCGCGGCGTTCGGCGCGGTAGTCACGTCGCTCGTGACGGACGTGCTGACGCCGATCATCGGCATGGTTGCGGGAGACACCGATTTCAGCCGGCTCCGCGCCGGTCCGGTCAGGTACGGCAACTTCCTCAACGCCCTGTTCGCATTCGTCACGATCGCAGCAGCGATCTTCTTCTTCGTCGTGAAGCCGGTGAACGTGCTGATGGCGAACCGGAAGACGCAGCCGGACGTCGAAGCACCGACGGTTCGCTGCCGCCACTGTCTCAGCAACGTCCCCGCGGAAGCATCCGTGTGCGCCTTCTGCACCCGCGACCTGTGAGCGCCGAGCCGAAGGCGGAAGGCTTCACGTTCCGCGATTGGGGCCTCCTAGCGGGGATCGCCCTCATGTGGGGATCGTCGTTCGTGTTCATCGACGAAGCGCTCGAGACTTTCGCTCCGGGCTTGATCGCCTTGCTCCGTCTCGTGCTCGGCGTCGCCACGCTCGCATGGTTCGCAGACGCCCGCGCGCCGGTGGCTCGGCGGGACTGGGCGCCTATCGCGCTGTTGGGGTTCCTGTGGATGGCCGCCCCGTTCGTCCTGTTCCCGGTCGCGCAACAGTGGATCGCTTCGTCACTCGCCGGGATGATCAACGGGAGCGTGCCGATCTTCGCCGCCACGATCGCCGCTCTCGTCGCCCGTCGCCTCCCGGCGGGCCGTCAGATATTCGGGATCCTGCTGGGCTTCGCAGGGGTGCTGACCCTCAGCTGGCCGGCGATCCAGGGAGCGCATTCGACCGCGCTCGGAGTCGCGCTGGTCCTGCTCGCCAGCGTCTTTTACGGCGCTTCGATCAACCTCGCCGTGCCGCTGCAGCGTCGTTACGGTTCGCTCGCCGTTCTCTTGCGCGTCCAGGTCTGCGCGCTCGCCTTCGTTGCCGTTCCCGGCCTCCTCGCGGTGCCCTCATCGGAGTTCGCGTGGTCGAGCCTCGGCGCCTTGATTCCGCTCGGGTGCCTTGGGACGGCGGTCGCGTTCGTGTGGATGGGCACTTTCGCGGGACGGGTCGGCGCGGCACGCGCCGCGTTGACGATCTACTTCATCCCCGTCGTCGCCATCGTCCTCGGGTGGCTCGTTCGCGGAGAGCGGATCGCCGTGCTGTCCCTCGTCGGCACGGCGATGGTGATCGGCGGCGCCGCTCTCGCCAGCCGGCATCGGCTGGAGCACGCGGAGAGCGAGCAGCCCGCGGCCGAGCGCGCCGGCGCGACCTGAGGGTCAGGGCCGGAGGTCGCCGAGGGGCGCCGCCGCGCCCAGCGGAACCACGTGGCCGAGGTCCGAGACGACCCATAGACCGTCTCCACCCTTCGTCGGCGTGAGCGAGACGGCGACCCCTTGCAGCCCCTCCGCGCGCCCGAAGTCCGGCGCTCCCCCGACGGCAGCCACATCTCCGTCGGCGCCGAGCAACCAGTAGCCCGAAGGCGCGGCCGCGGCCGCTGCGACCGGAGTGGAGAGATCCGCGCCACCTAGATCGGCGGCGGAGCCGAACGCATGGACGGACCCGTCGGCCGTCACGA
The DNA here is from genome assembly GCA_035540935.1 of Actinomycetota bacterium. Lineage (GTDB taxonomy): Bacteria > Actinomycetota > CADDZG01 > CADDZG01 > WHSQ01 > DATLFS01. Next base: position 2,566 of record DATLFS010000139.1, on the reverse strand, counting down.
TGCGGTAGCCGCCCTTCGTCACCAGCAGGGACACAGCCGGCGACGGCGCGGTGAGCTCACCGTGGTGAACGGCGTCGCCGAAGGCCGCCACACGACCGTCGGCCCCCAGCACGTAGTAGCCCGCGCCGGTCGATGTCGGCTGGAGCGCGACCGCGGGCCGGACCACACCTCGCGCACCGCCGAGATGCGGCGCATCGCCGAAGGCGGAGACGCGGCCGTTCTTGGAGAGGAGGTAGTAGCCCTTGCCGCTGCGGGACGGGCTGATCGCCACGACCGGCGACGCCTTGGTTCTGCCCACGCGGTCGCCCAGGACGGTCGCGCCGAAACCAACGACGCCGCCGTTCCTCCCGGATATCCAATAGCCGCTTCCGCCGCGAGCGATCGATGCAACGTAGGAGCGATCAGGCTTGTAGAAAGTCGTCTTCTTCTTCGCGCCGGCCCACGTGAACGAGAAGTGCACGTGATCGCGATGCGGATGCCGGGTTTGGTTGCTTCCCGGAGCAACGCACGCGCCGTCCTTCTGAACGCAATACGTCTGCCACCCGCCCCAGACGCTCCATATCTTCCGGTTCCAGATCAGATACATGATCCCGGCGCGCCGTGCCATGGCCGCCTCGTTCCCGTAGTCGTCGGTGGCGAGGAGCCACGCGATGAGCTCGTCGGCCGCGGCTTTCTCGTCCGCGACGTCGGCGCGAACGCTCCAGTCCCAGGCGCGTCCTTCATGGTGCTCACTCGTTCCTCCCGAGCAAGAGCGCGAGATGCCTCCGGCGCCCGTGTCGGGATACTGCGACAGAACGAAGTTGCGGAAGGCCCGCACGCCGGGCTTGTCGGTGGGATCGCATGTGCGCTGCGGGTCATACGTTCCGAAGGCGTCGATCATCGGACCGAACAGCGGCGTAGCGGGTTCAGCTCGTGCAGGTAGTGCGGCGAAGGCCGCGGCCAGCACGAGGAACGCGCCGAGCGCGCGACGTCCCGCGGCAGAAGTCATCCTGGGACTATGCTCGCTAGCCGTCTGACTATCAAGCGGGAAAGAGGTGTCGCTCGATGCCCAGCGCGATCTTCCACACCAGCGAAGGCAAGTTCACCGTCAAGCTCATGTCCGAGCATGCACCCACGACGGTTGCCAACTTCGTAGACCTCGCACGAGGCAAGCGCGAGTGGCGCGATCCGGGCGACGGGCAGCGGAAGACCGAGCCGCTGTACGACGGAACGGTCTTCCACCGCGTGATCCCCGATTTCATGGTGCAGGGTGGCGACCCCGAAGGCACCGGCCGCGGCGGTCCCGGTTATCGCTTCGAGGACGAGGTCCCGCCCGGCGCGCCGAAGTTCGACCGTCCTGGTCTACTGGCGATGGCGAACGCCGGACCGAACACGAACGGATCGCAGTTCTTCGTAACCGTCGCCGCCACACCGTGGCTCAACGGGAAGCACACGATCTTCGGCGAGGTTGTGGAGGGTTACGAGGTCGTGGAGAAGATCTCCACCGTCGAGACGGGGCCCATGGACAGGCCTCGCCAAGACGTCGTGCTGGAGCGGGTCGAGATCGTGGAGGAGTAGCCATGCCGAGGCTGTTCTCTGTCCGGCCGGCCTTGACGTTCAGGGGCCGCAAGTTCAAGGGCTTGCGAGGCTTCGCAGGCAAGCCGTTCCACCCGCCGCTGACCGACATCCCCGTCGGCGCCTATCTGCTCGCCCCCCTCTTCGACGTCCTCTCTTATCTCGGGTCAGGGGAGACGGCCGAACACCTCAACGCCGCCGCGGGATACCTTTGGATCGCCGGCCTCGTCGTCTCCGTGCCGACGATCCTCACCGGCTTCTGGGACTGGCTGAAGTCGACCCCCAAGCACACGCAGGCGTGGCGTACCGCGAACTGGCACATGGCGATGATGCTCCTGGCCTCGGCGCTCGTGGTCGTCACGCTGGTCGCGCGCTCGGACGACGTGACTTCGGCCGGAGGCGCCGTCCTCTCGGTCGTGACCGGAGCCATCGTCGCCTTCGGTTCGATGTACGGCGGCGCGCTCGTCTACGACTACGGCTTCAACGTCGAGACCTCCGGCGACCACCCGGTCTGGCACGAGAGCGAGCAGGACGTCTTTCCGGGGCGCGGATAGCCGCCTGATCGTCGCACCCTCTCGCTAGGGTGGGGCGATGCCTCCCACCGCCGAACCTGACCTGTTCGCAGGCCTCAACGACCAGCAGCGGGTCGCGGTCGAGGCGGTCGGAGGCCCGGTGTGCATACTCGCGGGGGCGGGATCCGGCAAGACGACCACGATCACCCGGCGGATCGCGAACCAGGTCAGAAGCGGCGCCCGCAGCGGTGAATCCATCCTGGCCGTGACCTTCACCGACAAGGCAGCCGGAGAGATGAGGTCTCGCCTCGCCGCCCTCGGCGTCCAGAACGTGCGTGCCCGGACCTTCCACGCCGCGGCCCTCGCGCAGTTGCACGCGCTGGCGTCGGACCCACCCGGGCGCATCCTGCCGAGCAAGGCCCTCGCCCTGCGCCAGATCGCCAACACGCTGCCGAAGCCGTACCGCTTCCGCCCCGCCGCCGACCTCGCCGCCGAGATCG
>DATLFS010000138.1:0-8383 GCA_035540935.1 Actinomycetota bacterium | reverse complement strand
GCGCATCCCTTTCGGAGGTCTACGAGGGCGGCGGCGCGAGCGGCGGCTGCAAGGACTTCCCCGTCTCCCCCGCATGGCGCGTATGCAACTACGAGGGAGCGGCGTACGGAAGCATGTCCCTACTCGAGGCCACCGTTAAGTCGGTCAACGTCGTCTACGCCGAGCTGATCCTGGAGACCGGCGCGGAGGCGGTCGTGGAACTCGCCGCGGAGATGGGGATCAGCACTCCCCTGCTCTCGGTGAACTCGGCGGCGCTCGGTACCAACGAGGTGAATCCCCTGGGCATGGCGTCGGGATACGCCACGCTCGCTGCCAACGGTCTCCACCATCCTCCCGTGGCGATCACGAAGATCGTCGACGCCAACGGCAAGGTGGTCTACGAGGATCGCTCGAAGGCCGAGCAGGTCCTCGACCCCGCGGCGGCCTATCTCGTCACCAGCGCCCTCCAGCAGGTGATCCAGCGCGGCACCGGCACGGCCGCTCTCGGCCTCGGTCGTCCGGCGGCGGGCAAGACCGGGACCGCTCAGGAGTACCGCGACGCGTGGTTCGCCGGTTACACGCCCGACCTCGCCGCCGCCGTCTGGATCGGCTACCCCGAGGGGGCGATCGAGATGAAGCCGTCGTGCGCGCCGGGAGACACAGGGTGCCGCCCCACCGACACGCTCGTCACGGGAGGATCGTGGCCGACCCAGATCTGGACGGCGTTCATGTGCGCGCGCTCGCGAACACGGTCGCTTCGTCCTTTGAGGTGCCGCCCGGCGCCGAGCTCGTAACGGTGACGGTGGATTCACGCACCGGCTGCATCGCGAGCGCAGGAACGCCCAAGGCATTCAAGATCCAGGCGCAGTACCCCGCCGGGGCGCAGCCGACGTGCACGGCCGAAGCCGAGGAGCGCGACCGGCGCGACCGTGACCGGGGCGACGACGATGAGGTCGAGGAGCCGTCCGAGGAGCCGCCGTCGGGTGGGTCCGACGACGACGGCGGCACCGTGCCGTCCGTCCTCGGCTACACGCGCCCCGCCGCCGAGAACATCCTGCGCCGCGAGGGCTTCCGCGTGAACGTCGTGTACGAGGCCGAATCCGACTCGGGTCAGGCGAAGCGACGGCGCGGGCGCGTCTGGAAGCAGTCTCCCGGCGGCGGCGACAGCGCGCCCGAAGGTTCCGCGGTCACGATCTGGGTCAACCCCTAGCCGAACGCTCAGCGGCGCCGCGACGCGTGCGGGTGCCCGGGCACCACGAAGCGCCACGGCAGCAGGTCCCCCTTGCCGCTCGCGAGGCCGACCCTCACGGTCTGCGAGACCTCTGCTGCTCGATAGCGGGCACTGTCTTCGTCCTCCGCGATGAAGAACTCGCCGCCGCGGAGCAGCGACGCTCCGTCGTGCTCCTTGCCGATCCCCATCGCCTGCGTCAGCCGCGCCGGCCCCGCGGCCAGCAGACGCTCCGCCACCGGGCCTCGTCTGAGATGCATGAGGTCGACGCCCTCGACCGGCTCGCCCGCGCGCAGCAAGACCGCTTCGCATTCCCCTTCGCGCCCGCAGACGACGTTCGCGCACCAGTGCATCCCGTAGGTGAAATAGACGTAGAGACGGCCGGGCGCGCCGAACATCGTTCGGGTGCGGGGGGTCATCCCGCGGAAGCCGTGACTTCCCGGATCCTGCTCTCCGCGGTATGCCTCCGTCTCGACGAGCCGCACCGCGAGACGCCCGTCGGGGAGATCGTGGACGAAAAGACAGCCGATCAGATCGCGCGCGACACTCAGGGCGTCTCTTGCGTAGAACGCCTTCGTAAGCCGGCGCGGCACTACGCGAGCAGCCAGGCCAGCAGCGCCTTCTGCGCGTGCAGGCGGTTCTCGGCTTGATCCCACACCACGGATCGCGGCCCGTCGATCACGTCGGCCGCTATCTCCTCCCCGCGATGAGCAGGAAGGCAGTGCATCACGATCGCGTCGGGAGCGGCTCTCTCCAGAGCCGAGGCATCCAGGCGGTAGGGCTCGAACACCTGCCGGCGCGCCTCGGCTTCATCCTCCTGCCCCATCGACGCCCACACGTCCGTGTACAGGACTTCGGCGCCGCCCGCCGCCGCGCCGGCATCGTGCGTCACGACGACCGCTCCCCCGGTATCACCCGCGATCGTCTCGCACCGGGTGCGGACCTTCTCGTCCGGGTCGTAGCCCTCCGGGCATGCGATGCGCACCTCCATGCCCAGCTTGGTCCCCGCGAACATGAGCGAATGCGCGACGTTGTTGCCGTCACCCAGGTACGTCAGCACCTTTCCTTCCCACCCGCCTCGATGCTCCTGGATCGTCTGCATGTCGGCGAGCGCCTGGCAGGGATGCGAGTAGTCGCTCAGCGAGTTCACAACCGGCACATCGGAAGCGTCCGCCAGCCGTTCGAGCCGGTCGTGACCGAAGGTTCGGACGACGATCGCGTCGACGTAGCGCGACAGGACCCGCGCCGTGTCCTCGATCGTCTCGCCGCGACCGAGCTGCAGCTCGTCACCCCGGAGCACGATCGCGCGCCCACCCATCTGATTCACCGCGGCCTCGAACGACACGCGCGTGCGCGTAGAGGGTTTCTCGAAGATCAGCGCGACGTCGCGTCCTTCGAGCGCGGCCGCGACGGAGTCAGGTTCGCGCTTCACCTCCGCGGCCGAGGTTAGGAGCGCGACCAGCTCGTCTGTCGAGAGGTCGTCGATCGACAGGAAGTCGCGCTCCGACGCGGCGGTCAAGCCCGCAGCTCCGCGCCGGTCCGCTCGCGGAGCACGACGAGGATCCGGTCGCGGACCCGCTGCGCGTCCTGGTCCGTCAGGGTGCGGTCGCCGACCCGCAGCTCGAGGCCGTAGGCGAGGCTCTTCTTGCCGACTTCGACCTGGTCACCGCGATAGACGTCGAACAGCGTGACGCTCACCACCTCCGGCGCGCCGGACTTCTCGATCAGCTCGCCGACACGCTCGGCGGTCACCATCTCGTCCACCACGATCGCGAGGTCGAGGTAGACGGACGGGAAGCGCGGAAGCTCCTCGACCTCGGGGCGCCCGGGCAGCGCGGCGAGGACGGGCGCCAGCATGATCTCGAAGGCGACGGTTCGCTCCGGCGCGCCGTAGCGTTCGCAGACGGTGGGGTGGACTTCGCCGAGCATCCCGAAGACGTTGCGACCCATCGACAGGAGAGCGACGCGGGTCGGGTGGAACGGCATGCTTTTCACCGGGGCGAAACGCACGTTCGGGATCCGGAGCGATGCGAACAACGTCTCGAGGATGCCCTTTACGGTGAAGAAGTCCCACTCCTTGGCCTCGCCGTGCCACGAGCGCGACCGGCGCGCCCCGGCGAAGGCGCCGGCCAGAGCCAGACTCTCCTCCGGCAGGTCCCCCCGGTCCGACGGGTCGTAGACACGGGCGATCTCGTAAAGGGGTATCGCGTCGGCATGATGGGCTGCGTTCCGGGCGACGGCGCGCAGCAAGCCCGGTAGGAGCGTCGTCCGCATCACGTCTTCGGCTTCGGTGATCGGGTTGGCCAGGCGGACGAGCCGGCGCCCGGGGTGCTCCTCGGGGAGCTCGAGGAGATCGACATCGCGCGATGACATCATCGACGGCGTCCACGCCTCGTGGAGCCCCATCCCCGACAGGAGCCGGCGGATCGTGCGCTCAGCCTGTTGCTCCCCCGTCAGACCGCCTGCGCGTCCGGGGGGAAGCGTCTCCGGCAACCGGTCGAAGCCGGCGAGCCGCGCGACCTCCTCGATCAGGTCGACCTCGCGCTCCACGTCGGGTCGGAACGATGGTGCGGTGACCTCCAGGGTCTCTCCCTCGCGCACCTCGAATCCGACCGAACGCAGCAGCGCCGCTTGCTCGTCGGGAGGGGTCTCGAAGCCGAGCAGCCGGTCGGTCCGAGCCGTGCGCAGTGTGAGGCTTCGCGGCTCGAAGGCCCTCGGGTGCTCGTCGACGTCGTCGGCGGCGACGCGCGCCCCGGCGAGGTCGGCCAGCAGTTGCAGGACGCGGTGCCCCGCGTACTCCACACCGTTCGGATCGGCGCCCTTCTCGAAGCGCGCCGAAGCTTCCGTTCGCAGGTTGTGCCGCCGCGACGTCTTCGTGATCGCAACCGGGTCGAAGTGCGCCACCTCTACGAGGATCTCGTGCGTCTCGTCCGACACCTCGGACTCCTCGCCTCCCATCACGCCGGCCAGCCCAAGGGGACGACGCGGGTCGCATATCAGGAGGTCCTCCGGGTCGAGCTGCCGCTCCACTCCGTCGAGGGTGGTCAAGCGCTCGCCGGGCTTCGCCCGACGCACGACGAAGGTGCGGTCGGCGACGAGGGCCGCGTCGTACGCGTGTACCGGGTGTCCCGTCTCGAGCATCACGTAGTTCGTCACGTCGACGACGTTCGAGATCGGCCGGACGCCGGCCGAAAGCAGCCGCGCCGCGAGCCACACGGGCGAGCCCGCGACGGAGACGTCGGTGGCGAGACCGGCGAAGAACCGAGGGCAGCCGGTCGGGTCTTCGATGACGACGTTCACGTCGTTCTTCACGTCGGGAGCGCGATCCAGGCTCACGTCCGGGATCCGTAGATCCGTCTTCAAGAGGGCCGCTACCTCACGCGCGACGCCGATCATCCCGAGGCAGTCCCCGCGGTTGGGGGTGACCTCGAGCTCGAGGATCGTGTCGTCGAGATTGAGGAGATCCGTCACGTCCGCGCCCAACGGCGCGTCGCTCGGCAGGACCAGGATGCCGGAATGATCGCGGGAGACGCCGAGTTCGGCGGCCGAGCAGAGCATCCCCCGGCTGATCTCGCCGCGGATCTTGCGCTCCTCGATCTTCATGCCGGGCAGGCGCGATCCGACGGTCGCGAGCGGCACGAGGTCACCCGCCGCGAAGTTGCGCGCGCCGCAGACGACCCGCTGCTCGCCACCCGACGTGCGCACGTCGACCAGGGTGAGCGTGTCCGCGTTCGGGTGGGGATGGATCGCGAGCACCTCCGCCACCACGATCCCGTCGACGTCGGCTCCCGGCCGGTGGACGACCTCGACCTTGGTGCCGGACAGGTCCAACATGTCCTTCAGCCGGTCGACGTCGACGTCGACGTCGACGTACTCCGCCAGCCACTTCAGTGACACCCTCACGGTTGCCCCACGAAGTGCCGGAGCATCCTCAAGTCGTTCTCCCAGAAGTAGCGGATATCGGGCACGCCGTTCGCCAGCGCGGCGATCCGCTCGATCCCCATGCCGAACGCGAAACCGGTGTAGCGCTCGGTGTCCCACCCCACCCACTCGAGGAGGTGAGGATGAACCATCCCGCAGCCCAGCACCTCGACCCAACCTTCCGATTTGCACACGCGACACGGCGCGCCGGACCCGCGACAGACGAAGCACTGCACGTCCAGCTCGGCCGAAGGCTCCGTGAACGGAAAGAAGTGAGGACGGAGGCGAACCTCTAGCGTCTTGCCGAATATGGAGCGGGCGAAATGAACGAGCGTCCCTTTGAGGTCGCCCATCGTCACGCCCTCGTCTACCGCGAGCCCCTCCAGCTGCGTGAAGCCGGCGAGGTGCGTCGCGTCCTGCGCGTCGCGCCGGTAGACCCGCCCCGGCATGACGCCGTAAACGGGCGGCCGCTCCGTCTCCATCGTCCGGATCTGGACCGGTGACGTGTGCGGACGGAGACACACCTGGTCGATCCTGCCTTCGATATAGAAGGTGTCGCTCGGGGAGCGGCTCGGATGCTCGACCGGCGTCCGGAGAGCGTCGAAGTTGTAGGTAGCGAGCTCGATCTCCGGCCCCTCGTAGAGGCGGTAGCCGAGCCCGATGAAGATGTCGACGAGCTCGTACACCGTGCGGGTCAACGGATGGACCGAACCCGCCGGTGGCGCGTCTCCCGGCAGGGTGACGTCGACCTGCTCCTCTTGCCACCTTCGGTCCAGCTCGGCGGCTTCGAGGGCCAGCCGTTTGCGATCGATCGCGCTCTGTACGGCTGCGTGCACCTCGTTCGCCAGACGCCCGAGTTCCTTGCGCGCCTCGGGCGCTACGTCTCGCAGCGACGCGCGGGCGAGGCTGAGCGGAGCCTTGCGGCCGAGGGAGCGGATCTGCGCCTCCTCGAGATCGGCAAGGGTGCGGGCCGCGTTCACGCGTTCGAGCCCTTCGCGGCGGGCTTCCTCCAGGCGCCGCGTGAGATCGGACTCGGCGTCAGGCATCGACCGTGCTCCTGACCGGCAGGCGCACGGTGAAGGTCGAGCCTTCTCCCGGATCGCTCTGCACCTCGATCGTCCCGCCGTGGAGCTCGACCACGCCCTTGGCGAGATAGAGCCCGAGGCCGGTCCCGCTAGGGCCCGCCGCGCCTCCCACCGGGCCGGGTCCGGCGAACACCGAGCCGAGCCTGTCGCTCTCGATCCCGACCCCGCGGTCGGTGACGACGATCTCGACCGCATCTCCCACACCTCTCGCCCGCAAGACGACCTCGCCCTCGTCCGAGAACTTGAGGCCGTTCTCGAGCAGGTTCGCGAGAACGCTCGTCAGCCTCTCGCGATCGGCATACACCTCGAGCTCGGGCTCGACGTCCAGACGCAGTCGACCGGTTGGGTCGAGCGTCGCGACGGCCGACGCCGCGGCCTCGGCGACGGGCTCAACCAGGATGAGCGACTGCCGCAGCTCCAGGCGGCCGGCCTCCATCCGCGCGAGGTCCAACACCTCCGCGACGACTCGAGCCATGCGCTCCGCGTCGATGTGGATCGTCTCTACGAACTGACGCCTCTGCGCGTCGTCGAATCGCTCCCACTTGGACACGAGCGTTGCAGAGAAACCCTTGATCGAGGTCAAGGGAGACCTCAACTCGTGCGCCATCTTCGCAATCATCTCGGCGAAACGGACGTCGGCCATGACCCGCGAGGTTACCTGTCTCTCCGTTGCCGAACCGCCTCGAAAAGGAGGAGCGACGCCGCTATCGCGACGTTCAGCGACTCCATCGGTCCCGGCATCGGGACGGCCACGAAGCCGTCCATCAGCGAGCGCACCTCGTCCGGAACGCCCCACGCCTCGTTCCCGAGAACCAGCGCGACCGACGCGGTCATGTCGACCTCGTCGTAGGCGGTTCCCGCCTGCGCATCGGTGCCCAGCACCGCGATGCCGCGCTCTTTGAGGCGCGCCACAGACTCTTCGGCCGACAGATCCCGCACGACCGGGAGGTGGAAGAGCGCGCCGGCGGCGGCGCGCACGGTCTTCGGATGGAAAGGATCGACGGAGCCGCGGGCGAAGACGACGGCGTCGGCTCCCGCGGCACGGGCGCTGCGGACGATCGTTCCCGCGTTGCCGGGGTCGCGCACCGCGGCGAGCACCACGACCAGCGACGCCCCCGCCGGCAGTTCTGCCCGGGGCATACGCGCGGTCGCGGCCACACCCTGCGATGAGGTCGTCGTGGCGAGCATCGCGGCGACGCGCTCGGGTACCTCGAAGACCGCCGCACCGGCCGCCTCGGCCGCGGCCGTGAGCCGGTCGCGCTCCGGCACATCCGCAGTGAGGAAGAGGTCGAGCGGCCGGAGCGGGCTTTCGAGCAGCTCGGCCACGACCGTCGGGCCCTCGACGAGAAAGGCGCCCTCCCGATCCCGGACAGGGCGCCTCTGCAGCTTCCTCGCCGCCACAACCCGGGGGTTGTGCGCGGAGGTGATCCTCTCGATCAGGCGGCTCCGTCGAGCGACTTCTTCGCCACCTCGGCGAGAGCAGCGAACGCCTGCGGCTCGTTCACCGCCAGCTCCGCGAGGATCTTGCGGTCCACCTCGACCTCCGCCAGGCGAAGTCCCGCGATCAGACGGCTGTAGCTGAGGCCGTTGAGCCGCGCCGCGGCGTTGATCCGCTGGATCCACAGTCTTCTGAACTCGCCCTTCTTGGCGCGGCGGTCCCGGAACGCATAGACCCCGGAGTGGAGCAACTGCTCGTTCGCGGCGCGGAAGTGCTTGCCGCGCGCCGAGTAGTAACCCTTCGCCTGCTTCAGAACCTCGCGCCGCCGGTTGCGACCGGTGACGCCGCGTTTGACTCTCGGCATCTCTGGACCTCCTTAGGAACCGAGCAGACGCCGGATGCGCTTCTCGTCGGCCTTCGCCACGAGGGCGTCCGGAGCCGTAAGGCGGCGCTTTCGCTTCGACGTCTTCTTCTCGAGGATGTGGTTCGCGTTCGCTCGGCGGCGCCGGATCTTCCCCGTGCGCGTGATCTCGAAGCGCTTTGCAGCGCCTCGGTGCGACTTCATCTTCGGCACATCAACCTCCCTCTGCGCGGGTCACCTTGATGGGCCGCGGCGGTTCGCTCGGCTTCGCCTCCGGCTTCTCGGCGTCGGACCTCTCGGCGCGCCGGGCACGAGCCGGGGGTGCCTGCTGTGGCTTCTTCTGCGGCGCCACCTCTCGGTGAGGACCGAGC
>DATLFS010000137.1:0-3317 GCA_035540935.1 Actinomycetota bacterium | reverse complement strand
CCCTCGGCGCCCGCGAAGATGACCCCCTCCTCCTCGCTCGCCGCCGATAGCGCCGCCGGCGAGATGCGCGTGGCGATCACCGATCCGCCCTTCCGCCGGACGATCTCCTCGGTGACGCGCGTCGTCGAAACCGGGACCGCGATCCGGGGCGAGTCGCTGACGCGCGCCACGAGGTCGACGAACGCGAGGAGCGACTGCTGCATCGTCAGGATGCGGCCGCTCCCGTCGATGAGGTGGAGTCGTTCGCCGGTCGAGTCGATCAGCGCTCCGACATCGGCGGCGCTCGAGCGGACGAGCCGGGCGAGCTGCTCGAGGTGTTCCGAGATCGCCTCGCGCGTCAGCAGGACGCGGTCCTCGTCGAGGACGGCGTTCACGCCCAGCACGTCGGCGCCGATCCGGCCGAAGACCTGCGGGCCGGTCAGGGCGGTCGTCCCGTAGGCGTAGTCGACCACCACCTTCGGCCGTGCGGACCGGATCGCGTCGACGTCCAGCGCGTCGGTGAGGCCCCGGAGGTAGTACTCACGGCCCCGGGCGGGGAAGTTCAGCTCACCGATCTCGTGATGGAAGGCGCGGCGAAGGTCGTCGCGGTAGAAGGCCCGCTCGATCCTGCGCTGGGCCGCCGGATCGATGTCGATGCCCCGCTCGTCGAAGAACTGGACGTCGACCGATTGCGGGTCGAACGGCGACGTCCGGACGGTCACGCCGCCGAGCGCGCGGGCCGAACGCGCGTAGAAGCGCGTCACCGGCACGGGAACGAGCTCGAGGTCGTGCACGTCGAGGCCGGCGGCGTTCAGGCCGACGACCATCGCTCGCTTGATGATCCGGGCCGCGCGCGTCGCGTCCCGCGAGGCCGCCGCGACGGTCCCCTTCTTCATCGTGGCGCCGAACGCGAGGGCCAGCCTCAGCGCCATCTCGGGCGTCACGTCGATGTTGACGAGGCCCGAGACCCCGCGCTCGCCGAACAGGTTCCGCGCCCCGCGCGTCTCCCACACGAGGCTCTTGGTGATGAGGGCCCCCGGATCGACGCTCTTGAACGGATAGACCTTCACGCGCGGGCTGAGCACCGCGCCCTCGCCGATGTGGCATTCGTCCGCGACCACGACACCCTCGTCGAGGCCGGCGCCGTTCTTCACGTCGGAGTTCTTGCCGAGGACGGCGCCCCGCAGCGACGCGGCCGTTCCGATGTACGCGTGGTCGTGGACGATCGCGCGGTGCAGGAACGCGCCGCCCTTCACGACGACCCCCTGGCCGAGGACCGTGTACTCGCGGAGCTCCGCGCCCCCTTCGACCCTCGAGTTGTCACCGATGTAGATGGGCCCTCGCAGCTTCGCTTCAGGGTCGACGTCGGCGCCCTCGCCGATCCACACGCTCTCGGCGACCTCGAACCCGCCGACGTTCAACCTCACCTTCCGGTCGAGGATGTCGCGATGAACCTTGAGGTACGCGTCGAGGTTCCCGACGTCGGCCCAGAAGCCGTCGGCGACGTACCCGTAGAGGGGCAGGCCCTTGTCGAGGAGCTGCGGGAACAGGTCCTTCGCGAAGTCGAACTCGCCCGGAGGGATGTGGTCGAGGACCTCGGGCTCGACGATGTAGATCCCGGTGTTGATCGTGTCGCTGAAGACCTCTCCCCACCCGGGCTTCTCCAGGAAGCGCTCGATCCTCCCCTCGTCGTCGGCGATGACGATCCCGAACTCCAGCGGATCCTCCACGCGCTTGAGCACCACGGTCACGGCGGCGCCCCGCTCGCGGTGGAAGCTCGTCGCGGCCGAGAGGTCGATGTCGGTCACGGCGTCGCCGGAGATCACCAGGAAGGTGTCATCGAGGAAGTGCGCCGCGTTCTTCACGCTGCCGGCGGTGCCGAGCGGCTCGTCCTCCGTCGCGTAGGCGATCGACATCCCGAGGTCCCCGCCGTGGCCGAAGTACGAGCGGATCACGCTCGCGAGGAACTGGACGGTGGTGACCACCTCCGTGTGGCCGTGCTCGCGCAGGAGGTTCAGGACGTGCTCCATCATGGGACGCCCCATGATCGGCAGCATCGGCTTCGGTTGGTTGCTGGTGAGCGGGCGCAGACGCGTCCCCTGGCCGCCCGCCATGACGACGGCTTTCACCGCGCCATCATACCCAGGGGGTTCAGGCCGCCTGCCGGCGGAGCGCGCGCCGCAGATCGATGGCGTACAGGCCCGCCGCCACGTAGTACTCGAGCGCGCCCACGGCGAACCAGGTCCACCCGAACACGAGGAAGGCGTTCGACAGCGCGTACCCGAGGCTGCCCCAGGCCACGGCGCCGAGCCCCCACCAGAGGGTGAAGGTGGCGTACTTCCCAATCGGCCGCACCTCGATCCTGATGCCCCGGGTCGCGATCCACACGGCGGCCAGGAGCACGACCGCGTCCCGCGCGAGAACGACGAGGGCCGCCCACAGGGGGATCGCACCGATCGCGATGAAGGTGACGACTGCCGCGAGCACCGCGAGCCGGTCGGCGAGGGGGTCCAGGACCTTGCCGAGCTCCGTCACGGTCCCGGTTCGGCGCGCGATCGCGCCATCGACCCAGTCGGTCGAGACGACGAGCCCGAGGAGGAGCAAGCCGCCGAAGCGGGTCCGCTCGGCGAGCAGCATCAGCACGACGACCGGGATCAGCAGGATCCGGATCGCCGAGAGCACGTTCGGGAGGGTGACGATGCGTCGCTCGGCGCCCACATGCCCATTCTCCCGGGGCCGCCACCTCGGGACCAGTCGGGGGGACCGAACCAGGATGAATGGGGTAAGGCGGACGCCCCGGCTTCGGCCGCCGCCGCCCGAGGCAGGAACCTGGCCCCTCGATGGCGAATCTTCCCGGCACACGACCCCCCAGGAGGAGAGTTCCATGCGGCGACCGATGATCCTGACCCTCGCGATGGCGCTGACCCTCGGGGTCGCGCCGACGACCTTCGCGCATCACGACCTGCCCACCGAGTCCTTCGAAGGGGCTGGCGCCGGCCTGCCCTCCATGACGATCGGCGAGACGCGCGCCGAGAACATGAGCCTCGTCGCGAACTGGAACCCCGAGGGGTTCCGCCAGGGCAGCGACCTCGCCTTCTGGGGCAACCTCGCGGTCCTCGGCAACTACGAGAACCCCGGCGGGTTCCGCCTCGTCGACATCTCGAACCCGGCGCGGCCTCGACAGGTCGGTCAGTTCGCGTGTCAGGGCGATCAGGCGGACGTCTCGATCTGGGAAGACCTCGTGTTCGTCTCGGTGGACCGGCCGATGATCGATGGCACCTGCAAGCCGGCCGGGCATCGGGCGAACGCCGCAGACACCACGCTCGGGAACGCCTGGG
>DATLFS010000136.1:0-22929 GCA_035540935.1 Actinomycetota bacterium | reverse complement strand
GTGGTTGAGCAGTTGGACGAGCCGCTCGACGAGGACCCGCCTCACGCCGGATGCTCCCAGGGCGAAGGTGCGCGCCTTCAGGAGCATCATGGCGCGCACGACCTCCCGTGGCAGCGGCGGTCCGGCGGCGGTCGCGTGGCTCCGCACGAGGTCGCGCTGGAGCGCGGTGGCGTCATCCGTAGGTATCCGCACGTTCGCGAGGTCGCCGATCCCGGTCGAGATGCCGTAGACGGGCGCCTCGGAGCGCACGGCGCGCTCGACCACGTCCCGGGCGCGATCCAGCCGCTCCCAAACACCGGGGGCGACCGCGACCTCCTCCCCCTCCACCGCGACCCTCCGGACGTCGTCGAACGCCAGCGCCCCGCCGATCGCGACCGTCATGGTCGGGACGATAACCGGCCGCTATCGTCGAGAACATGTGGGCGGTCGCGGGGGACTCCATGTGGGACGGCGAGAGGTTCGTGTCCGAGAGAGCCCTCGTCGTCGAAGGGGGCCGGATCGCCGCGGCGACCGGCGCCGGCGACGTCTCCAACGCCGTCAGGTGGGAGGGGCACGCCCTCGTGCCCGGCACGGTGAACGCGCACGGCCACGCTTTCCAGAACCTCTTCAAGGGTCTCGCCGACGATCGCGCGTTCTCTTCGTGGCGCGACGACGTGCTCTATCCGTTCTCGGAGGGGCTGACGGAGGAGGATCTCTACTGGGGAGCGCTGTTCGCCTTCGCCGAAGCCCTCCTCGCGGGTGTCACCACGACGGTCGACTTCTTCTACCTCCACGACCCTGAGAACGCCGGCGCGGAGGCGGTTATCCGCGCCGCGCGCGATATCGGGATCAGGCTCGTCTTCGCTCGCGCCTTCTACGACGAGGACGCGCCTACGCGTGCGCCGGCGAGATACCGGGAGAAGGCTGCCGACGCGGCCGCTCGCTTCGACGCGCTCGCGGCCGCCCACGCGGGGGATCCGATGGTGTCGATCCAGCCCGCGCCCCATTCGTTGCACGCCGCGTCGCCCGAGACGATCGCCGCGGCGCTCGCCCGAGCGCGTGACCACGGTGTTCCGTGCCACCTGCACCTGGCGGAGGCCGCTTACGAGGTCGAGCAGGTGGAGGAGCGATACGGGACCACTCCCGTCCGCCTCCTGCACCGCCACGGTCTGCTCGACCCGCGCCTCGTGGCCGTCCACGTTGTGTGGGCGGACGACGAGGAACTCGATCTCCTGGCCGCCGCCGGCACTGCGGTCGTCCATTGTCCGGCGGCGAACGCGTTCCTCGGTGATGGCATCGCTCGTGTCCCGGAGATGCTGGCCCGAGGCATCCGCGTGGCGCTCGGACCCGACGGTGGTTGCGCGAACAACCGTCAGAGCGTCTTCGACGAGATGCGGCAGGCGACGTTGATGGCGAAAGCGAGGCTCCTCGACGGAGCCGCGCTGACGGCCCCGCAGGCGTTCGACCTCGGAACTCGGCGGGGTGGTGAGGTGCTCGGCCTGGAGGTGGGCTCCCTCAGGCCGGGATGCTTCGCCGACGTCGTCGCCCTCGACCTCGAAGATCTGTCGCTGCAGCCGCGCGCCCACCTCGAGAGAAACGTGGTGAGCTCGATGCAGCAGACGGCGATCAAGCACGTAGTCGTCGGCGGCGAGGTGGTGGTCGAGGAGGGACGCCTGACCCGTATCGACCGGGGGGAGCTGGTGGCCCGCATCGACGAGATCGCCCGACGGTGGTCACGTCCGTGACGAGCGAAGGGAAGCGGGAGCGGGAGGCGAATCTCTCGGTGACGCCAGCGGGGACCAGGAGGGGGATCGACCGGACATGAAGCGCAGGGGAGTGGCAGCCATCGCGGCCCTGACGGTCGCCCTGTCGGTCTGGGCCCCGTCCGCCGCCGGCGCGGCCTCGCAGGTCGCCACCGCCACGTGGCTGAGGGGCGGCAAGAAGAAGCCCGTTGGTTACGTCGCCGATGCGATGCGCTTCGTCGACCCCGTGGAAGGTGCCGTGACGCTCGGCGGCGTCGGCAAGATCCCCTGCAATGTCTCCGGGGGGAAGAGGTTCAGATTCATCATCTGCATGGGATGGGTCGAGCTGAAGGAGATCCCCTTCGAGGACTTCGTGGTCGATCCCGTCCTTTCCACCGCGAGCATGAAGGTGACGCTGCGCGGCAAGGACCACCAGGTCGAATGGACCGCGGCCGACCTCGCGCCCACCTCGGAGATGGGAGCGCAGGCGGGGCCGCACGGCGTCGGGGGCGCCGCCGGCA
This sequence comes from Actinomycetota bacterium, assembly GCA_035540935.1. Lineage (GTDB taxonomy): Bacteria > Actinomycetota > CADDZG01 > CADDZG01 > WHSQ01 > DATLFS01. Next base: position 20,687 of record DATLFS010000136.1, on the reverse strand, counting down.
TGAGCCGCGAGGCCGAGGCGTCGGGCAGCGTGTTCGGCGCCGACCTGAATCACACCGCGCACGACTTCGCCGCGCTCGCCCAGGGAGCCGGGGCGGTGGTGGAACCTCCGATCACGCGGACACGGCGCGTGGTGTTCGTCGTCCCGATCCCGCGGAACGGTCGCGGGTGAGACGCGCCGCCGCGGCCTTAGCCGCGGTCGCCGTCGTCCTAACGGCCGCCCCGGCGGCGGGAGCGGGAGCGTGGCAACGCGCTTCGGCGATCTGGGTCCGCGAGCATCGTGATCGCGCCACTGCTTACATCGTCTTCGCCGCGCGACGCGCCGGGGATGTCGGTGTCGTGACGACCGCCGGCATCGGCAAGATCGCCTGCCGCATCGAGCGCACGCGCCGGTCGACGAACGCGATCTGCAACGGGCGGGTCGCGGTCGCGAACGTGCCCACTCGGGCTTTCGTCGTGCATCCCGCTCTCGACCGGGCCGAGCTCAGGGCGCGCGTGGGGGGACGGCGCGCGCGCGTGGAGTGGGCCGCGACCGAGCCTCGGCCGCGGGTTGCGGCGCCCTATCCCTTCGGCTCGGGCCGGATCGCGGTCCGAGCCGTGTTGGCGCGCGGGGTCCGTGCCCGGGGCAGCGTCGCAGGCGTCCGGGTGCGGGCGTCGCGGCGGTGGCACAGCGCGGAGCTCGGCCAGGGTGCCGCCGCGCGCATCGACATGCCGCGCCGGCCGGGTCTCCACCGCGTTCGCTTCACGCTCTCGCTCTAGTCGCGGGGCGTCGGCTCCATCGGCAGCGCCACCCCGCGTTCTCGCGCGACCTCGATGGCGCGCCCGTAGCCGGCGTCGGCGTGCCGCATGACCCCGGTGCCGGGATCCGCGTCGAGCACGCGGCCGAGGCGCTCCCGCGCGTCCGACGTTCCGTCCGCAACCACGACCATCCCGGCGTGGAGCGCGTTGCCGATGCCGACGCCTCCACCGTGGTGGACGCTCACCCAGTGTGCTCCGGCGGCCGTGTTCAGGAGCGCGTTCAGGATCGGCCAGTCGGCGATCGCGTCCGACCCGTCGATCATCCCCTCGGTCTCGCGGAAAGGAGAAGCGACCGATCCCGCGTCCAGATGGTCGCGCCCGATGACCAGAGGTGCGTTCACGCGTCCGCCGGCGACGAGGTCGTTGAAGACCTCGCCCGCGCGGCGTCGCTCGCCGTACGCGAGCCAGCAGATGCGCGCGGGAAGCCCCTGGAACGCCACCCGCTCCGAGGCCATGCGGATCCACCGCGCCAGCCGATCGTCGTCGGGAAAGAGCTCGGTCACCGCGCGATCGGTTGCCGCGATGTCGGCGGGGTCGCCGGACAGCGCGGCCCAGCGGAAGGGTCCCTTGCCCTCACAGAAGAGCGGGCGCACGTACGCCTCGACGAAGCCCGGGATGTCGAACGCGCGCTCGACACCTGCTTCCCTCGCCTGGGCGCGGATGGCGTTGCCGTACTCAACGCACACGGCGCCGCCGTCGAGGAAACCGATCCACGCCTCGACGTGGTGGGCGACCGACTCGAGGCTGCGCTTCACGTACGTCTCCGGGTCTTCGCGTCGTAGTCGCAGCGCGTCGTCGAGCGACATCCCCGCGGGGACGTAGCCGTCGCGCAGGTCGTGGGCCGAGGTCTGATCGGTCACCAGGTCGGGGGCGAACCCCCGGGACAGCAGCGCGGGGTGCGTCTCCGCCGCGTTCCCCAGCAGGCCGATCGACTCGGCGCGCCGAGCAGCCTTCGCTTCCTCCGCCCACGTCACCGCCTCGTCCAGCGAATCCGTCCAGCGATCGAGGTAGCGCGTCTCGATGCGCCGCCGGATACGCGCCGGATCGACCTCGACGCAGAGCGCGACGCCGCCGTTCATCGTGACCGCGAGGGGCTGCGCGCCGCCCATCCCGCCGAGTCCGGCGGTGAGCACGATCCGCCCGGCGAGGGACCCCCCGAAGTGCCGCTCGGCGCACTCCGCCAGCGTCTCGTAGGTGCCCTGCAGGATGCCCTGCGTCCCGATGTAGATCCAGGAGCCGGCCGTCATCTGCCCGTACATCGTCAGGCCGAGCGCCTCGAGGCGGTGGAAGTCGTCCCACGTCGCCCACCGCGGCACCAGCATCGAGTTCGAGATCAGTACGCGCGGCGCCCGCTCGTGCGTCGCGAAGATGCCGACCGGCTTCCCCGATTGGACGAGCAGGGTCTCGTCCCCTTTCAGGTCGCGCAACGCGGCGACGATGGCGTCGAAGGCCTCCCACGACCTCGCCGCGCGTCCCGATCCGCCGTAGACGACCAGGTCTTCCGGACGCTCCGCCACCTCCGGATCGAGGTTGTTCATCAACATCCGGAGAGCGGCCTCCTGCGGCCATCCTCTGCAGGAGAGACCGCCGCCCCGCGGTGCTCGCACCTGTCTCACGATGTGGCTTCCCCCGTGTCGGTTCCGGCTCGCGTTCGCCGCCTCCTTATAGTCTGGCAGCAGCCGCCCCCTCCGAGCGAGCAGGAGATGCCGTTGAACGAGACGACCCCCCAGGTCGACCTGATAGCCCGCCCCAGCGTCGACCTGGAGGCGCTCGGGCGCTACCTCAAGACGGTCGGCGGCGAGGGCTGGCTCGAGCGGCGTCTGCAGGAGGAGGACGGGGCCAACCCCGGCCAGCTGCTCGTGGAGGCGGCGGGCCGCGCCTGCTACCGCTCGTGGGAGCCGGGGCTGAACCCCAACGTGACGCGCGTCCGGAGCGACCAAGCGGAGTACTTCCTCAACATCCTCCGGTCGGGGCACGGGAGCGTGCTGGAGCACGCCAACTACACGTTCGTTCTCTCCGACGTCTCGCGGGTGTTCACGCACGAGCTCGTCCGGCACCGCGCCGGGTCGGCCTTCAGCCAGGAGTCGATGCGCTTCGTGCGCATCAAGGACATGGGCTTCCGCATCCCCGACTCGATCGAGTCGCTTCGGCCGCAGGTCATCTCGATCCTCGAGACGCTGGAGGAGTTCCAGATCGCCGCCGCGGATCACCTCGGTCTGGACGACCAAGGCGTCTCCTTCCACACGAAGAAGGAGATCACCTCGGCCCTCCGGCGGCTCGCGCCCGAGGGGATCTCGACGATGATCATCTGGACGGCGAACGTGCGCACCCTGCGCCACGTGATCCAGGCGCGGACCGATGCGGGTGCGGAGGAGGAGCTGCGTTCGGTATTCAACCGGGTCGGCGAGATCATGAAGGAGGAGGCGCCGCTGCTCTTCGGCGACTTCGAGGTCGTGGACGGCGCCTGGGTCACGCAACACAAGAAGGTCTAGGTGGACCTGCTCCTGGGCGCTCCGGCCGTCCGCTTCGGCTTCGACCCGCTCGCGTGGAAGATCCTCCCGTCGATCTCGTTGGGCCCACTCGAGGTGTCGCCGCACGGGCTAGGCATCGCGGTGGGCTTCCTCGTGGGCGCGCAGTACATGGTGCGGCGCGCCCGGCGCGCGGGCGGCCCGGACGAGAACGACATCTGGAACACGCTCTTCTGGGCGCTGCTCGGAGCCATGGTCGGGGCGCGGCTCGCGTATGTGGCGGGTCACTTCTCCGAGGTCACCGACGGGGGGAGCGATCTCCTGGGGATCGTGCGGGTGTGGGAGGGAGGCATCTCGCTCCTCGGCGGCATCACCGGCGCGGTGCTGGCCGGCTATCCGTACGCCCGGGGGAAGCGCCTCGGCTTCTGGCGGATGACCGACCTCGCCGCCCCCGGCCTCGCCCTCGGTATCGCGATCGGCCGCGTCGGCGACCTCGTCATCGGAGACCATCTCGGGCGCCCCACGTCCTTCGCCCTCGGTTGGCGCTGTCTCGGCGAGGCAGGGGGCGCGGCGCCGCAGCCGGCGGAGGTCTACCGCGCGGCGGTCGAGGCCGGGCAGTCGCCGACGCTCGGTTGCTACGACCTGGTCCTCCACCAGACGGCGCTCTACGACTTCCTCTCGTCGTGGGTCCTGTTCGCCTTCCTCGTCTGGCTGGGACGCCGTCACCTCCGGCCGGGGGTGCTCGCGCTGACGTTCACGGTCTGGTACGGCGGGATGCGTGTCGTCACCGATCTCCTGCGGGAGGACAAGCGCTATCTCGGCCTCACCGGGAGCCAGATCTGGGCTCTGATCCTGATCGCCGTGTCCCTCTACCTGCTCGCCCGCTACCGGGGCGCACCGCCGCGGTTCGCCTCGCCTCCGCCGCCTTCGGATGCGGAGAGTGACGAAGATCGGCCCGGAAAGCCGGTATCGCCATCCTCCGGTGACGGAGCGTAGCGACAAATCCGACGCGAGCGCCCCGGTGGTGCCACCATTGGGGGAGAGCCCGACACCAGGGATCAGAGAGGAGCGTGACGATGGCCGACACCTACAACGGCTACTGCGTCAAGTGCCGCGAGAAGCGCGACTTCGAGGGCGAGGTCGTGGAGATGAAGAACGGGACGAAGGCCGCGCAGGGGACCTGTCCCGTCTGCGGCACGAAGATGACGAGGATGCTCCCGAAGAACGCGTAGGAGCGATCCGCACGAGGCCGTCCATCGGGGCGGCCTCGCCGCGTCCGGCTCCGATAGGGTGCCGCGCATGTCGGAGGCGGTCACGACCAGGTTCGAGGGCGAGGTTGCATGGGTGACGCTGCGGCGGCCGGAGCGGAGGAACGCCCTCGACGCCGCGAGCGCGGCCGCGGTGGCGCGCGCGGTCGAGGAGGCCGGAGGTCGCGCCCGGGCGATCGTCCTCCACGGCGCCGGCGGCGCCTTCTGCGCCGGCGGCGATCTGGACGAGCTGCGCTCCTGGGCGGGGCGCTCCCACGACGAGATCGCCTCGACCCTCTACGGGAGCTTCCAGGCGATGATCCGCGCCGTGCGCGGCACGGACGCGGTGGTCGTCGCGGCGATCACCGGCCCGGCCGTCGGCGCCGGGATGGACCTCGCGCTCGCGTGTGACCTGCGCGTGGCGGGACGCGGAGCGCGCCTCGGTCAGGTGTGGGTGCGTCTCGGCGTGATCCCGGGGACCGGCGGAGCCTTCCTCACGCAGGCCCTCACCGGGCCGGGGCGCGCCGCCGAGCTCCTGCTGACCGGCGACCTGATCGACGCGGAGGCGGCGCTCGCCGCCGGTCTTGTGAACGCGGTCGTCGAGGACGACCGGGTGCTGGAGGAGGCGGACGCGCTGACCCGCCGGATCCTCCGCCATCCCGCCGCCGGCGTCGCGGCCAACAAGCGGGCCTACGTAGCGGCTACCGATGAGGCGGTCGAAGCCGCCTTGCGGCATGCGGCGCGGGTGCAGCCGGAACGGTTCACCTCGGACGAGTTCCGGGCGGCGGTCGAGCGGGTTAGGCGCTGACGTCAGCCGGACGCGTCCGGCGACCACGCCGGGCAGCGGTCCTGGAAGCTGCAGGACATGCACAGCGGGGAGGGGCTCGGGCGCCAGTCGTCCTGTTCGTGGGCGCGCCGGATGGCCTTGCCGAGCGCCTGCATCTGCCGCTCGAACCCTCGCAGCATGGGCTCGTTCGGCGTGAGGGTGAGAACACTCGGGTCGGCGAGGTAGACGAGCCGTATCTCGGCGGGGACGACGCCGAAGGCCCGCCAGCACACGAGGGCGTAGAACCTCAGGCCGAAGAAGGCGGCCAGCTCGCGTTGCGTCCCCGGAACGCGGCCGGTCTTGTAATCGGTGAGCACCCAGGACCCATCGGCCCGCTCCTCGAGGCGGTCGATGATGCCTCGGAGGTGCACGTCGGGGAGCTCGTACTCGACCCACCATTCGAGCTTGCTGGCCGTCAGTGCCCGGGGGTCCTCGAGGACGAACAGGTTCCCCAGGAGCCGCCGGGCGTTGGCGAGCCAGCCCGCCTCCTCTTCCGCGCTCACTCCGGCCGGACGGATCTCCGGCTCGTCCCGGACCTCCCGCCACAACGCCTCCAGGAGGTCCGCCGCGCGCTCGGGCGTGCGGTTGGCGGCGGGTTCGGCGAAGAGACGCTCGAGAACCGCGTGCACCAGCGAGCCGCGGGCGGCCGCGGGGCTGACCGGTTCGGGTAGGCGGTCTATCGCGCGGTACTTGAACAACCGGGGACAGCTCTTGAAGTCGCGGGCGCTGGAGGGGGAGAGCTTCAGGAGGGTCCCGTCCATGCGTTCAGCCTAGGAGCGGGCGACCTGCGCGGGCCGGATTTCCCGGCAACCGCTACGCGCTCGCGAGGAAGTCGGCCAGCGCGCCGGAGAAGACGGCCGGCGACTCGAGGCACGAGAAGTGGCCGGCATCGGGAACGACCACCAGCTGCGACCCGGGGATCCGTTCGTGCAGAGAGCGAGCGACGGCCGGCGGTGTGAGAGCGTCGTGCTCGCCGACGACGATGAGCGTGGGAACGTCGATCGAGGTGAGGTCGGCGGTCGAGTCGAGTCGGGTCTTCATCGCTTCGAGCGCGCCTATCCAACCCGCCGCCGGGTTGTCCATGAGAGAGCGTGTTTCGTCGACGACGTCGGGCTTACGCTCGTGCGTCGCCGGGGCCAGCAGCGCGCGCAGGAGGTCCTCGATCAACGCGTCGCGCTCATCGCGCCGGAGACGTTCCTGTTGCTCGGTGCGTTTCGCACGGGCCCCCTCGTCGTCCGCTTCGGCCCTCGTGTCCGCCAGGATCAGCGCGGAGATGCGGTCGCGCGCCCGGCGCCAGAGCTCCAAGGCGACGTAACCGCCCATCGAGAGACCGCCGACGGCCGCCCGCTCGACCCCGGCGTGGTCCATGACCGCGAGCACGTTCGACGCGAACCTCTCCATCGAGTAGGAGCTCGGGTCCTCGGGCGCGTCGGAGCCGCCGAAGCCGATGAGGTCGGGCAGCAGGATCCGGTGGCGGTCACCGAGCGCCTCCTGTTGCGCTCGCCAGAGACGTCCGTTCAGGGGGAAGCCGTGGATCAGCACGAGGGCGGTTCCGCCCGGCGCGCCCGATGGGTCCGTGTCGACGTAGTGGATCCGAAGGCCGTTGTCGTCCGCGTGAGGCATGCGGCTCAGGATAGGCGTTGGGCGGCTTCCGCCGCGGCGAGGATCGCCCCGACGGAGCGATCTACGTCGTCCGCGGTCGTGGCCCAGTTCGAGACCGAGATCCGCATGACGGCCCTCCCTCGCCAGCGGCTGCCGGAGAGCCAGCAGGTGCCGTCCGCTTGCACGCGGCGTACCACCTCCTGCGTGCGCTCGTCGTCGCCGAAGGCGACCAGGACCTGGTTGAGCACGACCTCGTTCAGGACCTCGACCCCGTCCGCAGTCGCAAGCCGGTCGGCGAAGCGCCGCGCGTTGTCACAGCCGCGCTCGATCATCTCGGTGATGCCTCCGCGTCCGAGCGCGCGCATCGCGGCATAGACGGCGAAGCCGCGGGCGCGTCGGGAGAACTCGGGATTCCAGTCCATCGGGTCTCGCTCCGCGTCCTCCGCGTGGATCAGGTAGCTCGCGTGCACCTGCATGGCGCGCCGGTGGGCTTCGGGACGCGCGCAGAAGGCAAACCCGGAGTCGTACGGGACGTTCAGCCACTTGTGCCCGTCGGTCGCCCACGAGTCGGCGAGATCATGGCCGTCGAGCAGGTGCGCGAGCCGCGGCGACGCCGCGGCCCAGAGGCCGAAGGCGCCGTCGACGTGCACCCACGCGCCCGCCTGCCGGGACATCTCGCAGATCGGGCGCAAGGGGTCGAACGAGCCGCTGTTGACGTTCCCCGCCTGCGCACACACGATCGTCGGCGCGTCCTCCTCGACGAGCGTCTCCTCCAGCGCGTCGGGACGCATCCGGCCTTGTTCGTCGGCCGGGACCAGCCGTGCCGTCGTCTCGCCCAGCCCGAGGTACCGGAGCGCCCGGTCGATCGTGGAGTGTCGCTCTTCCCCCGCGATCACGCGGATCCTCGGCGCGCCCTGCAGGCCGTCCCGCTCGACGTCCCACCCGGCTTCGGCGAGGACGTGATCGCGCGCGGCGGCGAGGCAGGTGAAGTTCGCCATCTGTCCGCCCGTGACGAAGCCGGTCGACGTACCCGGCGGCAGCCCGAGCACGTCGACCAGCCAGCGCGCCGCGGTTTCCTCGGCGACCGAGGCCGCGGGCGCCGACGCATACAGCCCTGCGTTCTGGTCCCACAGCGTCGTGAGCCAGTCGGCCGCGAGCGCGACCGGCGTCGTGCCGCCGATGACGAAGCCGAAGAACCTGGGGCTGGTGGTTCCCATGAGCCCGGGCTCCGCGGCGGCGATGAGATCGCGGATGACGTCGGCGGCCGGGATGCTCTCCGGCTGGAGGGGAAGGCCGAGCTCGGTCCGCAGCTCGGCGACCGCAGCCTCCGGCCGCACCGGTCGCTCGGGGAGTGACCGGAGGAACCGCGCTGCGTGGTCGAAAACGATGCCGAGTTCCTCGCGATCCATGCGTCCTCCAGTGCGCGCCGGATACTTGCTTTGCTCCCATCCTCACACGGCTATCGCGCGCGCGGAGAAGGCCCCCGAAGGGGCCTTCTCCTGGGTGAGCCGGACGTTACGCCGCCTTCGGCGTGCGCGTCCCCCGCTGGTGGCCGATGATCTCGGCGACGTGCTCGAACACCTTCGGCGTCGCATAGCCGGCGGCGGCGATCATGAGACCCGTGCCGACGTAGCCGAGAGCCTCCGAGCGAACCGGGATCTCCCACTGGGCGAAGAGCGAGAAGCCGAGGGCCCACGCAACGGCCGCGCCCAGGGCGATCGTCAACAGCGTCTGCACCTTGGACAGGTCCACGTACTCGTTCAGCATGTCGACGAGCTTGAAGCTGCCGATGCCCAGCAAGACCACGATCGCGAACTCGTACATCTTTCCTCCTCTATGACGGCGGCCCTGCGGCCGCTTGCGGAGGATTGGACGCCCGCGGCGCGCTGTGGTTACCGGGAGGGGTCCTCCGTTTCGGCCGGGAACTCCACGCGCGCCACCTCGTGGTCGTCGAGCGTGAAGACGACCTGATATCCGTCGCCCGCATAGTCGAGCTTGAGGTCCACGACCTCGTCTTCGAGGTGCTCGGCGTGGGTCGTGGTGGCGAGATGGAGCTCGCGCGGCGTGCTCTTGTAGATCGTCTGGCCGCCCGGCGTCTCGATCCGCCAGGACTCGGTGAAGCTGCCGTGGTCGTCGGTCCACGCCCTCAGGACGAGGAAGGCGCCCGCGACGCCCGGCTCGCCGTTGACGACGATCTTGTTCTCGAGGCCGGGGTGAACCCTCGCCCCGCGCTCGAAGTAGAGCCGCCGGTCGATCACCTTCGCGTACTGGAGTCTCGCTCCCACTCGCTCTCCTTTCGCCCGGTGGAGATCGCTACCCGGGTTCGAAGACCTGTATCTCGACGCCGCTCGAGTGCAGCAGCTCGCGCAGGAAATCGAGGCCGAAGGCCTGCACGGGCGACAGCACCCCCGCCCGGTCATACCCGTCACCGGCCATCTCGATCGCGGCCGCCGAGAGCAGCTCCGCGGTGAGCCCGTACACGTCCGACCCCTGCAACGAGACGTTCCTGCGGCGACCGGCGGCCGAGACTTCGATCAGGACCGTCCACCGTTTGCGCCGGCCTTGCTCGTCGGGACCCTCCGGCAGCCGGCGGAACACCGCCTCGAGGATCCGGCGTCCCGGCGCCGATCCCACGAACAGGCCGGCCGGTCGCCTCGCCCACCGAAGAGCGGCGCGCTGGGCGCCGCCCGACGTGACGAACGGCTTGAACGATCTGAGGTCGTCGTGCAGGGAGGCGATGTCGCCGATCGACAACGGCGCCGATATCGCGGGCTTTGGCCCCAGCGGCGGCGGCATCGGCGCGACGCGGCTCTCGTCGGCGGCATGGAAGGGTTGCGGCCGCCCGTCCACCAGGCAGCAACCCTCGCCGAGCATGATCCCGAGCGCGCTGCGCAAGGTGCCGATCGACGGCGTCGTCGGCACCGCGTAGGTAGCGGTGGCGTCGGCGCGGTCGAGACCGTCTACCGCGATCCGAAGCCCGACGTCGGCCGGTACCTCGTCGAAGCCCATCGCCGGAGCCATGGCGATCCCGCGTTCCCGCGCCGCTCCGTCTTGCTCGAGCAGCGACCGGATGAACGCGCCTTCGCCTGTTGAGTCGATGTAGTGAACTCCCTCCGCGAGCGCGGCGCGAACCGCGCCGTCGCCGTAGCGCACGAAAGGCCCGACGCACGTCAGGAGGACGCGGCAGTCGGCGACGGCGCGCCGGAGCGCGTCGAGGTCGCCCGCGTCCGCGATGCGAGCGTCTGCAGCACCCACCTCGCGCGCGATGGCCTCGACTTTCGTCTTGTTGCGGCCTGCAACCGCGAACGACGCGCCGCGGCGCGCGAGCGCACGGGCCGTGAGGCGCCCGGTATAACCGGTGGCGCCGAAGAGAAGGACGTCCGGCATGGGTGGACATTACAGGTGGGGATAGGTTCGAGCGATGACGACCGACGCCATCAACGGCACCGTTCATCTGGTGCGTCACGGGAGGGTCGAGAACCCGCAGGGCGTGATCTACGGTCGCCTGCCCGGGTTCCACCTCTCGGAGATCGGCAAGCAACAGGCGACGCAGGCGGCCGACCATCTCGCGCCGAGACCGGTGCGGGCGGTGTGGGCATCCCCGCTCGAGCGCGCACAGGAGACGGCGGCTGCGATCGCGGAGAGGCACGGCGTCGAGGTCGTCACCGACGAAAGGCTCATCGAGAGCGCCACGCACCTCGAGGGCATCGGTCGCACGCTGCTCGCCTTCGCCACGTCACCGCGGCATTGGTGGCGGCTCCGCAACCCGATCCGGCCGTCGTGGGGGGAGTCCTACGAGGACATCCGGAAGCGCATGACCGAGGTGGTCGCGGAGGCGCTCGCCGCCGCCGCGGGTGGAGATGCGGTCGTGGTCTCGCACCAGACGCCGATCATCGTGGCGCGCAACCACTTCACGAGCCGCTGGGGACCCCCGTGGCGCGGGCCGCTGCGGTGCGAGACGGGTTCGGTCACGACCCTCGTTCTCGACAAGGGGCGAGCGGCGGAAGGGGCCTATTTCGCCCCGTCGGCCTGATCGTCGTCGCTCCGCGTCCCCACGGTCTCGAGCAGGGGCGTCGAGCACACCGGGCAGACGGGGGTGTCCCCCTCCTCGATGTAGACCGTGCGTTTACAGGTCGGGCAGAACGCGGTGAACGACATGGGGAGACGGTAGCCTGCCGTCGACGTCCACGCCAGGAGGTTGCGCGATGTCGTACGTCGTCATCAACGCCATCGAGGTGCCGGAGGGTGGGGGTGAGCGGCTCGAGGAGAGGTTCTCGAACCGCGCCGGTGAGGTGTCGAAGGCGGAGGGTTTCGAGGCCTTCTATCTGCTGCGTCCGGACAACGACGCCGCCGCGGGGCGCTACTTCGTGTTCACGAAATGGGCCTCCAAGGAGGCGTTCGAGGCGTGGATGTCGAGCGCGGCCTTCACCAAGGGTCACGCTCGTTCGGAGGGGAAGCCCGTCGGCACGGGCTCGGAGGTCCTGGCGTACGAGGTCGTGCAGTCCGAGGCGATCTGACGGTGGCGTACGACGCCGTGATCGTCGGGGCGGGGCACAACGGGCTCGTCTGTGCCGCGTATCTCGCCCGCTCCGGTCTGAAGGTCCTCGTCCTGGACCGGTCCGACATCGTCGGCGGCGCATGCGTCACCGAAGAGCTGTTTCCCGGGTTCCGTATCTCGACCGCGTCTTACGCGACCTCGCTGTTGTTGCCGCGGATAGTGCGCGATCTATCGCTCGACCTCGACATCCGCCCGAAGGACCCGGTCGCGTTCCATCCCTATGAGGATGGTGGAGGGCTGCTGCTCTGGAAGGACGCGGCGCGCCGGCACGCCGCGATCGCGGAGATATCGGGTCGCGACGCCGACGCCTACCCACGGCTCGAGGCGCTGTTCGAGGAAGCGGCGCGCCGTCTGCGTCCTCTCCTCAGCTTCCCCGCGACGCGCAAGCAGGCGCGCCGGCAGTTCCGCGCGTCCGATGTCGAGAAGCTCTTTGCGAAGACGGTCGACGGGTCGATCGCCGAGATCGCGGAGGAGTACCTCGAGAGCGATCTGATGAGGGGGATCGTCGCTTCCCAAGGCATCATCGGGACCGCGGCGGGTCCGCGTACGCCCGGAACCGCGTACATATACCTTCACCACGCCTTCGGCGAAGCCGCGGGCGAGTCCGGCGTGTGGGGCTTCGTGCGCGGGGGCCAGGGGGCGATCACGCAAGCGCTCGCGGGTGCGGTGCGCGCCGCCGGGGGCGAGATCCGGACCGGCGCCGAGGTAGCCGCGGTGAAAGTGGACGGCGGCAGGCGCGCCGCAGGTGTGGTCCTCACGTCGGGAGAGGAGATCGACGCGACGGTCGTCGTATCGAACGCGCATCCGCGCATCACCGTCGACCTCGTGCCGCGCGAGGCGCTGGCGCCGGAGTTCGTGGAGGACGTCGAGCTCCTTCCCACGGCGGGAACCGTGGTGAAAGTGAACTGCGCGCTCGGGGGTCTTCCGCGTTTCCGCGGGATGTCGACGGCGCGCGAGCCGGGGCCCGAGCATCGCGGCACGATCACGATCGCGCCCTCGATCGACTATCTCGAGGACGCCTGCGGGGCGGCGGCGCGCGGGGAGCCGGCGGAGCGGTTCTTCATCGAGGCGTGGATCCAGACGGCGACCGAGCCCGACCTCGCTCCACCCGGCAAGCACACGCTCTCGGTGTTCGCGCAGTACGCGCCGTACGACCTCGCACGCGGCACGTGGGATGAGAGGCGGGACGAGATTGGCGATCGCGTCCTCGGGACGCTCGAGAACCACGCGCCGGGCCTCCTCGACCTCGTGGAGGATCGCGTGGTGCTGGGCCCGCCCGACCTGGAGCGGCGCTTCGGGTTGGTCGGGGGGAACATCTTCCACGGCGAGCTCCTGCCGGAGTGGTTGTTCGACCGGCGTCCCGGCGGCGTGTGGCATCGCTACCGGCTCCCGCTCCCGGGCTACTACCTCTGCGGGTCCGGCGCGCATCCGGGGGGCGGGGTGTGCGGCGCGCCGGGCTGGAACGCGGCGCGCGCCGTCGTCGAGGACTTCGCCGCACGCGGCGAGCGCGCCGGCTGAGGTAACGGCGCGCCGCGGCGCGAACGCGGTGCAGTTTCGCGGTCGCTCGCCCCGGGTAGGACGCGCCCCGGCTGCATGTGCAGTCGATTTCGTCGGGCGACCGCCCGAGGAGGTGAACGCATGGGAATCGGAGTGAGCCTGTTCCTTCTGGCCCTCGGCGCGATCCTGGCGTGGGCCGTGGACGTGGAGGTGTCGGGACTCAACCTCGACACGGTCGGCGTCATCCTCATGGTGATAGGCGCGATCGGCCTGGTCCTCTCGCTCCTCTTCTGGAGCAGCTTCGCGCCCTTCCGCCGCGAGGAGACGGTGGTCCGGGAGCGGGAGATCCCCTAACAGGATCCGCGGTATGAGCGATGGGGCGGCTTCGAGCCGCCCCATCGGCGCGTTCGGAGCGCGGGATCCGCGAACCTGTCGCACCCCGTTGCTACGGTGAGTGCATGAACCACATCATCGAGCCCCTCCACCAGACCGATATACCGACGGGAGAGCTCTGCTCCCGCTGCGACGGAGACATCTGCCTGGCGGCGGCCGGGGACGAGGTCGTCGTCACCTGCGGTTGCGGCTCCGTCGCCGCCCTCGCCTGATCAGCGCGAGCGCTGCTCGAGGATCCGCACGATGCGATCCTCGATCGCCGCGGCCTTCGACTTGTCCATGCCGCTCGAGATGATGGCGAAGGGCACCCACTCGGCGCGCCGTTCCGCCCAGACGTAACCCGACAGCGCGCTGTGACCGATCAGGGTGCCGGTCTTGGCGCGCACCCTCACGCCGTGAAGCCGCCGCTCCAGCGTCCCTTGTCCGCCGGTCGGGAGGATCCGCCGCAGGACCGCGCTCCAGGTCTGTTCGTCGGCGTCGTCGAGCAGGCGCGCGAGCCCCCGCGCGGACACGCGGTTCGCATAGGAGAGACCGGAGGAGTCGTGGGCGTCGACGGAAACGTTGCGGGCGACCGCGTAGTCGCGCAGCGCGCCGGCACCCTTCGCGATCGTTCCCGGCGCGCCGGCGGCGGCGACGCCCAGCCTCTTACCCAGCACCTCCGCGAAGAAGTTCGACGAGGAACGGCTCATGTAGCGGAGGAGCGTCTCCATCGACGGCGATCCGACGCGGGCGATCTCCACCAGCCCGTCCGGCGGCTCCCCCGACCCCGCGGTACCGGTCACCTCCACGCCCACCTTCCGCAGTCTCTTCGTGAGCGCCGCGGCGGCGCGACGTTCCGGATCGGACACGTGCTCACCGCCGGACCGGTTGCCGTTGAACGTCAGCGCGCTCGGCAGGGCGATGTAGAGGGACGGGTAGTAGTCCTTCCACCCCGGCGCCCACCAGTCGCGCCCGAAGTAGCCCGTGCTGCCCATGATCGACCCGCTGATACGGGTCACGCCCGCGTCGACCAGCGAGCGGGCGAGGGCGCGGATCCGCGTCGGCTCGAAGGGGAGCGAGCGGGCGAAGGCGCCGCCGGAGGTCACGGTGGGGTCGCCGCGCCCGAGGATCCACACGTCGCCCGTCACCACACCGTTCAGAGGGGCCGGACCCGAGAGGATCGTCGGTAGGCGCTCGGTCCGGTCGAACCGCTCCAGCAGAGCCATGGCCGCGATCAGCTTCTGGTTCGAGGCCGGCACCCGGCGCTTCTTGGCGCCGCGTTCATAGAGGGTGACCCCGGCGGCCAGGACCGAGACGCCGACGGCGCGGCCTGCCACGAGTCGGTCGATGCGGCGCTTCCATCGCGGCCGTGTCGTCTCCGCGGCCTGTGCCGCGCGCGGCACCCGTTCGGCCGGCGCGGCCGCGACCGGCCGCCGGCTCCCGGCATCCAGACCGGCGACGTCGGCGTGCACGGCGGGAGGGGCCGACAGAGCCGCCGTCAGCGCGAGGGCGCTCGCGGCGAGGGAGCGGAGAGACGGCATCGGGACAGTCTGACGGCGCCGCGCCCGCGGGTCCAGGTGCTTCGGCGCGCTATCCGGCGTCGAACAGCGTCGGGTCGGAGGGGAACAGCGAGAGCTGCCCCGTCACCTGCGCCCCGCGTCGATGCGGCCGGTCGATCTCGAGCGCCAGCCGGTGGTACGCCTGCTCGCGGGCCAACTGGACGGCGCGCCTCCGGGCTCGCTCGGTGGTGGCCTCCCGCTCCTCGCGGTAACGGCGCTCCGCCTCACGGATGGCGTCGTCGATCAGAGACGACTCCCACTCCGGCAGATGCGGTTGGTCCATCCGAGGCTCCCTCCTCCGCCGACGCGGCGGAAGAAGAAGTATGGGGGTCGATCCGGGCGTCGTGACGGATTTCCGGTCGGATTCTCGACAGCTCGAGAGCCTTGCCTTTCCCGGGCCGATCCATCATCCTCGGGACTCGACTGCCGCCTTTCCGACCCTCCAGGAGCTCCGATGACCTCGTCGCGCCTCGCCACCGTTACCGCCGTGCTCGCCCTGGCGCTGCTTCCCGCGGCCTCGCACGGCGCCACGACGACGGTGAAGGCGGTCGATTCATCGACCGGATGGGCGTTCTCACCCAAGTCGAAGACGGTGGTGAAGGGGACGACCGTGAAGTGGGTCGGGCAGTCCGAGACCATCCACCAGATCGGCTTCTACAAGAAGCCTGCGGGCGTCTCCATGGCCGGCTTCAGCCTCAGCCCCGGGGACTCCAAGAAGCGCACGTTCAAGAAGAAGGGCGTCTACAAGTACCGCTGCACGATGCCCTCGCACTCCACGCTCTCGGAGGACAAGAAGACCTGCGTGGGGATGTGCGGGCAGATCAAAGTCACTTCCTGACCACGACCTCACAGTCGATCGCCACGCGGTCGATCCGGTCGGCCTCCACGTGATCCCTTCCGGGGCCGCAGCGCACGCGGTCCCGCCGGTGATCCGCGGCCACGACCTCGTCGTCGCCGGCGCCCGCGCGCACGAGGTCGAACCCCCGTCCGGCCTCGATCCAGTCGGCGCCGCGACCGCCGGCGAGCTCATCCGGCCCCGGCCCGCCGCGTAGCCGGTCGTCGCCGGCGCCGCCGTCGAGGCGGTCGCCTCCGGCTCCTCCCGCGACCACGTCGGGCTCGTCTCCGCCTGCGGCGTAGTCGCGGCCGCCGCCTCCCTTCAGATGATCGGAGCCCGGCCCGCCGGTGAGCCGGTCGTCGCCCGCGCCCCCGGCGAGGACGTCACCGCCTCCGGCTCCGGAGAGATGGTCGGCATCTTCGTCGCCGCGCAGCCCGTCCCCTCCCGGGCCGCCGCCCAGCCGGTCGTCGCCGGCGCCGCCGGCGAGCAGGTCGACCCCCACGCCGCCGAAGACGCGGTCGGCACCGTCGCCTCCGGCGAGCTCGTCCTCGCCCTCCCTGCCGGTGACGACGTCGTCCCCCGGATCGCCGGGGTGACGGTCGTCGCCTCTCGAGCATTCGATGACGTCGTCGCCGTCGGTGCCGGGTGGGCAGCCCCCTTGGGCGCCCACAGGGGCGGCCGACACGATCAACGCCACGGCAACGGCTATGCCCACACGTCCCACGTTTCTCCTCCTTGCTCGACCGGCACCGGTAGAGGCTAGGGACGTAGCGACCACGCCCCTGTGCGCGGGATCACGAGAGGCAGATCTTTTCTTCGCGACCCCCTGCCGAAGTGACGCCGGCGACCCGAAATCGTCACAGCCCGGCGATAGGTTCAGCTCGTGACCGTGACGACGATGCTCGACCCGGCCCAGGAGGAGGTCCGCTCGTTCGGGACCGGCGTCCTGCGGGTGCGGGGCGGGACCGCCAGCGGAAAGACGACCGCGCTGATAGCGCGCGCTCTGCGTCTGGTCGGGGACGGGCACGACCCCTCTTCGATCCTCTTCTTCGTCCACAACCGCGCCGCGGCGATCATGCTGCGCGATCGCTTTGCCCGCGCGATCGGCGGAGCCGTCGCCGGACCGAGCGTCTTCACGTTCCACGCCTTCGCGTGGTCGCTCTTCACGCGTGGAGTGCCGGTCCTCTCGCCTGAGGGAGTGACGGCCGAGCTCGGGTACACCCTCTCGGGTTACGCGGCCGAGCCGGTGCTGCTGACCGCCTTCGACCAGCGCGCGCTCGTGCGCCGCCTCCTCCTCGAGGAAGACCCGGCGGAGTGGCCGGTGAACGGGGGCATGCTCACTTCGAACGCGTTCGCCGGGGAGGTGCGCGACTTCCTGCTGCGGGCACAGGAGCGGGTGCTCACGCCCCGAGAGGTCGTGCGCCTCGCACACGAGCGCGATCGTCCCGACTGGGCCGAGCTGGGACGTTTCTTCAGGCGCTACGAGCAGTGGATCCAAGACGGCGACAACTTCGAGGACGGCCGTCCGCGGCTCGACTTCGCCATGGTCCTCAACCGCGCGCGAGAGATGCTCGCGGAGCACCCGATGCTCCTGAGCGACCTCAAGGACGTGTATCCGCATGTCCTGGTCGACGACTTCGAAGAGTCGACGCGCGCCGAGGCTGCTTTCCTGCGCGCGCTGCTCCCCGAGTCCGGTGAAGACCGGAGTGCGGTCGTCGCGGCCGATCCGAACGGGGCCGTCTTCTCGTTCCGCGGGGCGGATCCCCGCGCCTTCGAGAGCATCGAAGGGCTCGACGTCGCACTCGACCGCGTGCACCGGACGTGCGGCGAGACACCCGACGTCCGCCTCTACTCGCACGCGACCGAGGAGGCGCAGGGAGTCGTCGCCGAGCTTCGGCGTGCCCATGCCGACGGCCTGCCGTGGGGCCGCATGGCGATCGTCGTGCGTGACTTCCGCGCTCTATTGCAGCTCCTGCGGCGCGAGCTCGGGCGCGCCGGCGTCCCTTACGCGGTCGACGGCGAGGCTCTGAGGCTGGCCGAAGATCCCGTCGTGCGGCCCATCCTCGATCTGTTCGCCGTCGCCTGCAGAAAGCCGGGCCACGAGGACCTGTGGCCGTCACTCCTGACCTCCGAGCTCGGCGGGTTCTCCGCCGCCGATCTCGTGGCGCTCCGACGGGCGGCGCGGCTCGCCGGGCGGCCGTTGCACGACCTCTGCCGCGGCGACATGGAGGTGGGCGGCGCGCCGGGGGAGAAGCTCCGGGCGGTCTGCGCGCTCGTAGAGCGCGCCTGCGGGTGGGCGGCCGACCTCACGCCGGACGAGGCGTTCTGGGAGGTGTGGAGCGCCTCGCCGTGGTTCGCCGAGGTGGTCGCGGGCGAGGACGACCGGAGGCTCGACTCGCTCACCACCTTCGCCGACGCCCTCGCCCGCTTCACCGAGCGCCGCGGCCGCGGGGCGCGTATCGGCGACTTCATCGACACCCTCGCCTCGGCCGAGTTCGCGCCCGAGTCGATCCGGCTCAATCGGAGCCAGGACGCGGTGGCGATCGTCACGGCTCACGCGGCCAAAGGGCGGGAGTGGGGGTTCGTGGTGGTGGCGGGGTGCATCGAGGGCGCATGGCCCGACCCGTCGCGTCGCGGGCTCTTGCTCGACGCCGACCTGCTCGACGGTCCCCGTGACCATGCCGCGCGGGCGCGGGCGGCTCTCGCCGAGGAGGAGCGCCTCTTCCGGCTGGCCGCGTCGCGTGCTCCGCGCGCCGTCTGCACCGGGCTTCGTGCGGGTGGATCCGACCGCATGGCGGCGGAGCCGTCGCGGTTCCTCGACGCCTTCGGCATCCCCGAGGAGAACCACGTCGTCCCTCCACTGGTCTTCACCCCTCGAGAGGCCGAGGTGTCGTGGCGCCGGATCGCCGCCGCGACCGCCGAGTCCCCGGAGCGCCGCGCGGCCGCGGTCTGGGGCCTCGCGCAGCTCCCGGGGGTCGACACCCAGAGGTGGTGGAGTGGGCGGCGGTGGACCGTCAACCGGGCACCTGTGGTGGGCGAGCCGAAGAAGACGTCGTACTCGCGGTTCTCCGCGTACGAGAACTGCCCGCTTCAGTACCTGATGGGTCAGGTGCTGGGGCTCGATCCCGAGACGACCTACCAGATGGCTTACGGGTCGCTCGTCCACAACCTGCTCGAGCGCGCCGAGATGGGTGCGCTGCCGAAGGACGTCGACGCCTTGATGGCAGAGGCCGAGCGGCTGTGGCGCGACGACGCCTTTCCTCCCGGCGCGATCGCCGACTTCCTGAAGCGCGACCTGCGCGAGATCATCCGCCGCTACGTCGAGCTCGAGGCGAACGACGGACACACGACGCTCGACGTCGAGCGGTGGTTCGACTTCGAGGTCGCCGGCTGGCGCGTGCGCGGCAAGATCGACCGCATCGACCGCGTCGGCAGGAACGGCCTCAGGCTCGTCGACTACAAGACCTCCAACTCGTGGAAGGGCGACAGAGAGGCGAGCGAAGACCTCCAGCTCGCGACCTACTTCCTCGCATGCACCCGCGACGAAGAACTGCGAGAGCTGGGCGAGCCGAAGTGCGCCGAGCTCGTGTACGTGAGACACGAGCAGGGGAGAGGCGGCACGCCGCGCATCCGGCGCGCCTCGCAATACCCGCGCGAGATCGAGGGACTGTCCTGGGCCGAGCAGACCGAGGAGCGCATCGGGACGCTTCTCCGCGGCATCGAAGAAGAGGAGTTCGCTCCGAGCCCCGAAGCGGAATGCCGGTTCTGCAAGTTCAAGCCGCTGTGCCCCATGTGGCCCGAAGGCTCCGAGATCGACGTCTGATGAAAGCACCGGTGCATCCCGCGGTTGCCCGGGCGCTCGGGGGGTACGAGCCCACCCCCGAACAGGCCGCGGCCATCTACCACCCGCCCGAGCCGCTCGCGCTCATCGCCGGTGCCGGGTCGGGGAAGACGGCCGTGATGGCAGCGCGTATCGCCCACCTCGTCACGTCCGGCGCGGCCCGCCCGAGCCGGATCGTGGGTCTCACCTTCACGAACAAGGCCGCGCACGAGCTGGACGAACGCATCCGCCGCGCGCTGGCCGAGGTCGATCTCCCGCCCGGCGAGGAGGTAGCCGTGTTCACCTATCACGGGTTCGCCGATCGTCTCGTGCGTGACTTCGGGCCGAAGATCGGCGTCGAGCCCGAGGTCGCGCTGCTGTCGCCGGCGCAGGTCTATCTCTTGATCGAGAGGCTCTTCTCCGAGATCACCTTCGAGACCTTGCGCGTGACATGGCTGCCCTCGCTGGTCGACAAGGTGCGGCAGCTGGCGGATGCCTGCGGGAACCATCTCGTGACTCCGGAGCAGGTCGCGGAGGCCGATGCAGCCATGGCTGCGGCGTACGAGCGCGAAGGCACCGCGCCGCCGCGCGATCTCGAGCGCGTCCTCACCGAGCGACCCGAGCTCTGCAAAGTGGTCCGCGCCTACATCGACCGCAAGCGCGAGATGGGCCGCATCGACTACGGCGATCAGATCGCGCTCGCGCACCGCATCGTGCAGGAGCGGCCTGAGGTCGCCGCGCAGCTGCGCGAGCGCTGGCCGGTCGTCCTGCTCGACGAGTACCAGGACACCAACGTGTCCCAGCGCAAGATGATGGAGGCGATCTATCCCGCCGGCAGCTCCGTCACCGTCGTCGGCGATCCCGACCAGGCGATCTACGCCTGGCGCGGAGCGACGCTCTTCAACATCCTCGAGTTCCCGCAGCACTTCCCTCGCGCCTCGGGCGAAGCGGCCGACGTCAAGACGTTGCAACGCTCGTTCCGGTCGGGCCGGCGGATCCTCGCGGCCGCCGACGCGATCATCGCCGAGATCCCGGCCGAGCGCCGCGGCGGCGAGAAGGTGCTGGAGCACCACCCGCCGACCGGCGAAGGTGAGGTCAGGGCAGACC
>DATLFS010000135.1:0-5216 GCA_035540935.1 Actinomycetota bacterium | reverse complement strand
CACCGAGCTGGAGCGCAAGGCGCGCCTCCGCTCCGCCCGCCTCTAGGGGACGAGCCGCACCGGCACCGCCACCACGTGCTGCGGGGAGCCGTCTTCGGCCGACGCGGCGAACACCTCCAGAAGGCCGTCCTGCGCGGCGTCCACGGCGAAACGCAGGCGCTTCTCGAACGTCCCCCGGCAGCCGGTGCCGCACGTCGCGGTCGTGAAGGTATCCACCAGCACCTCTCCGTCGGCGTCGAGCAGGCGGATCGAGACCGTCGCCTCGAACACGTTCGCGTCCCCCGCCACCCTCGCCCCGGGCGAGAGAGTTGCTCCGGGCCGTGGATCGCTGACCACGATGGGGGGTGCAAGGTCGGTGAAGTCGCGCCGGCGCAGCGGTTTCGAGATGTCGACCCCCTCACCCGAAAGAGCCGTTCCCGGCTCGCCGTCGATGTGGAACCGGACGGAATCGACGGTCGGGAACTGCGTGAGCGTGTAGACGACCTGCGCCACCCGCATCGTCATCGACAGCGAGCCTCCGCCGGATCCGAAATCCCGACTCAGGTCGACCGTCGCCACCCCGCCCGACACGCTGAGGCCCAGCAACCGCGTCGTCTTGGGGATCTGCGTCCCCCCCACGTCGTCGGAGCCGGGGCCGCGGAGCAACTCCTCGACCGCGGCGCGTCCGACCGCGACGGTGCGGGGGACGCTCCGGTAGGCCACCGCCAGCCGTTCACCGTCGTTGAACCAGACCTCGAGCTGAGCCTCGTCGGCCGCAGGCGAGGGCGTGGGCGACGGACTCGAAGGCGGCTCCTCGACCGGCGCGCGGGTGGGTGTCGGAGAAGGGTCGACCGCGACCGGCGGTGACCCGTCGCGTGCGCAGGACGCGACCAGCAAAAGGGCGATCCCCGCGACGAGAACCCGGCGCACATCTGCCTCCTTGTAGATCAGCTCGGCGTCTATCCGACGCCGCCGGAGGCGACAAGGTTGCCGGTCGCCCCGCCGGTATCTTGTCGGCATGCCGGACCCTCGTCCATCACCTTCCGACCTGGTGAGGAAGGCATGGGCCCGCATGCGGGCGCGAGGGATCGCCGAAACCGCCGCCGAATCCCTCGGCCGCGCGCGGGCGGCATGGACATCGGAAGGAGCCGTCGTCTTCCACGTGAAGGCCCTGTCCGTGGGAACCCCGCCCGAGCCGCCCGGCCGAAGCATCGTGCGTCGAGCCACGCCCGACGATGCGGCGGCCTACGCCCGGGACATCGGCACGGATTCGGCCGGGACCTTCGCGCGGCGTCTCTCGCCGGAGACGGACTGCTGGCTCCTGATCGAGAACGATCGGATCCTCCACGCGAGTTGGGCCACGACGTCCCCCGCGTGGACGCGGGAGCTGCGGGCGTTCTTCCGTCCGCCTGCGGGCGACCTCTACACCTACGAGTCGTTCACGCGACCGGAAGGCCGCGGCCGCGGCGCCTATCCGATCGTCCTCGCGCACCTATGCGCCGACGCGGCCGGGCGCGGGCTGCGTCGCGCCTGGGTCGGGGTGGAAGCCGACAACGCGCCGTCGCTGCGGGCGGTGGCGAAGGCGGGGTTTCAGCCGGCCTTCCGCGTCCGCTTTCGGCGGAGGCTGGGACGACTGTGGACCGGCGAGCCGGAGGGAGAGGGGGCATCCTCCTGCGAGGGATGCGTCACGCCCCTCCCGTCGCGGGTTCGGCGAAGCCACTAGCGCGGCGAGCGAAGCAAGCGTTAGTCTTGGCGCGCCTCACTACACCAAAGCTTGCGGGCGCTCGGCTGCCAGACCGACGGGATGTCCACGCCTCCGGGCGCAGGACGCGGACCGGCACGACCCCCTCAACTGGCACCTGTTGCCGGACGGCGGCTTTAGGCGCCGAGCGCCCGCAGCACCATCCGAGAGAAGCGCGCCTCTAGCGGTCGCGTTTCGTGGCGAGGTCGAGGACCTCGTCGAGCGTGATCGTCGTCCCCTCGCGGATCCACCACTTCGTCTCGCAGTGGCGGCACGAGTAGAACTGGACGGCCGCACCTTCCTGGAGGTTGATCTCGATCTCCATACTGTCTTCGCGGCCGCACTCGGGACAGCTCATATCGCCCATGATGGCGCGTTCCCTCCTCTAGGGATATGGCCCTTAAGGGTGAGTTTCCCCACCCGAGCGACTAGTCACCTGCTTCGGCGTTTCTTCTTCGGGCGCTCCCCGACCGATGTAGCGCGACCGCAGGCGCGAACCGTCGCGGTAGTACGCGTACCAGTAGGGGCCGTGCGGGCAGGAGCCACAGCCGGGCTTGCCGCAGCGCACCGACTCGAGGCGGTAAGTGACCGATCCGTCCCCGGGCGCCTCGGCCGCCGCGACCGTGTCGCCGGAAGCGAGCAGCAGTCCCCTCACGAAGATCAACACGCGGCGGAGCTGGTGGCGGTCGAGCGACCTCAGGTGCCGGAAAAGAGTGCGCTCCGAGAGCCCGCTCACGCGCTCGAACCGAAGAAGAGTTGCCGTCGTTCCGGCGGCTTCTCCGCCACCCGGCGCGCCTCACGACGGTCGGGCAGGTCCACGACCTCGATACCGCTCCACTCGTCGTCGTCCTGTGCGAACAGCGGCGGACGGGCGCGGGCGTCTTCGAGCGTCCATCCGTGGGGTGGCCGGAGCCGCTCCGCGCAGGTGGCGCAGAGGACGTACAGGTGCGGGCTCACCTCCCCCTCCGGGGGATCCTGGAGCACCGCGAGGCGCGCCGCATAGTCGTAGGAGAGGACGACCGCACCGGCGTGCCCGCATCCGGGCTTCGCACAGAGGCTCACGGCGGGAGGGTACGGGATGAGAGCGCGAAAAAGCCGGATTAGGCGGCGCGCGACGTCCGGGCGAGGACCAGCGCACCGGCACCCGCCGCGATGAGGACGTATGCGACCGCGAGTCCGGCCGACGGGTCCCCGCCCGTATCGGGAACACCGGTTCCGGACACGGGCGGCGCGACCGGGTCCGTCTCCGCCGCCTCCCCCGTCGTCGCGCCGTCTCCGGCCGCGCTCTCGGACTGCGGGCTGATAAGCGGGATGAACGGATCGCGCGCCTGCGCGGCGGCAGGCGCCGCGAGCGCGAGGACGAAGAGGAGAACGGCGCCGGCGGCGATGCGCTTCATAGCGAGAGCGTAACGCCGTCATCGGCGGCGCGCCGCTCGCGTAGCATGCCCGCCATGCCCATCGCTGATCTCGGCGACATCCGCCTGCACTACCGTCGTCACGGCGACGACGACAAGCCGCCTGCCGTCGGGATCATGGGTCTGCAACTCGACCAGCGATTCTGGGCAGCGCAGATCCCGGCCGTGATCAAGACGCATTCTTTCGTGACCTTCGACAACCGCGGCATCGGCCGCTCGAGCGGGCCTCCGGCGGTGACGGTCGACGAGATGGCGGACGACACGGTCAGACTCATGGACCACCTCGACATCGAGCGTGCCGTTCTCTTCGGCCCGTCCATGGGGGGCACGATCGCCCAACGGATCGCGCTCGACCATCCCGAGCGCGTCCAGGCCCTGATCCTCGCCGTTACCTGGGCGCGCCCGATCGAGTTCATGCGCCGCCAGCTCGACCTCGGCCGGATGATCGTCCGCGCCGGCGGGGCGGATGCGTTCGCCCGAGCGGCGTTGGTTCGCATGTTCACGCCCGTCTTCTTCGAGATCGGCGCCGAGATGGTCGACCGCCTAACGCGCGTGCTCGATGCGGAAGAGGAGCGCGTCGATGCAGAGGCCGTCCTCGACGCGCAGCTCGACGCGATCGAGAAGCACGACGTCCTTCCGGACCTCGGGAGGATCGGCGTTCCGACGCTGGTCATCGGCGCCCGCATGGACCAGATGGCCCCCTACTTCGCCTCGGAGGAGATCGCGGCTGCGATCCCCGGCGCCCGCCTCGTCTCCTTCGACAGCGGGCACGCCGTGATGGTCGAGGAGATGCAAGGCGTCAACGACGCGGTGGAGGAGTTCCTCACCTCGATCTGCGCTTGAGGCTTGTGTAGCGGCCGTTACCCAAGAGGGCTTTTGTGATTCGCCGACCGGAGGGAGAAAGAACGTACCCCGCAGTGACGTTCGGCCGGAGCCTACTTGCCGCTGCGGGGTACGAGAGGAACCTTACGACGCCTCATCCACGGATCTCAAGACCTCGCGCCGTGAAAATTTCGCGGCCTGAGGAGATTTCTTCGCGCTGTTCCTAGGCGTCCGTCGCTTCGGTCTCGGCCGCGCGCGCGTCGTCCGTCGAGTCCGCCGACTGCTCCGCCGTCGGCCCCGCCGGGATCGACGAGCCCAGCGGGCGGAGCGGGCCGTAGACGATCGAGACGATCGGCGTGCCCACCTCGACGATGTCGTAGAGCTCGATCACGTCGGCGTTCGACATGCGGACGCAACCGTGCGAGGCGTTGTATCCGAGCGAGTAAAGCGCCGATGTCCCGTGGAAGCGGATCGCCGGCGCGGACCAGTTGATCGCCCGCACGCCGAGCGGGTTGCCGGGACCCGGCGGGATGGACGCCGGCATGCTCGCGCCCCACCCATCGGGGGCCGGGTTCACCCATGTCGGCATGTAGCGCTTCTCGGTGACGTGGAAGAGGCCGGTCGGCGTCATGTAGTCGGGCTCGCCCGTCGCCACCGTCCACTCGCGGACTATCTCGCCGTCCTCGTAGAGGTAGAGCTTGTTCTCGCCGATGTGGACCAGGAGCACCTGACGGAAAGCGTCGGTGGTCACCTCCGGGTCGACCCGCTCCACGACGAGCTCGGCGCGGTCGGTGCCCGACTCGAGCGCGTCCGTCAGCGCGGAGACGGTGGCCGCGAGCCGAACCTTGCGACCCCGACGGTCGTCCACGATCTCGACCCAACCGGTCGAGTAGTCGAGGGACGCGTCCCGCGCCTCCCGGTCGAACGACGAGGCGATCCCGGCGACGAAGCCCCTGATGCCCTTCCGGGGGTAGCGCACCGCCACGTCGCGCTCGAACTCAAGCGCCTCCCCCAGCACGCGCATGCGTGCCTTCTCGACGAACGTGACGTCTTCGCTCGCCGCGAGCGCGGCGTCGACCGCGGCCCGCGCGTCGCTGCGGGCGCCGAGCTCCTCGGGCGTAACACTCCAGGTCTTGCCCTCATAGGCCACGGTGACCTCGCGGGTCAGCTGCGGCGCGACCGCCTCCTTCACGGCCGCGATCGCGTCGTCCCGGTCCATGCCGCCGACGTCGACCCCGGCGATCGACGCTCCCGGGAGG
>DATLFS010000134.1:0-13286 GCA_035540935.1 Actinomycetota bacterium | reverse complement strand
GCGCCTCGACGAAGTGGCCGATGCGGCACTTCGCCATGACCGGGATCGAGACGGCCTCCTGGATGCCGGCGATCATCTCGGGGTCGCTCATCCGTGAGACGCCGCCGTCGGCGCGGATGTCGGCGGGGATGCGCTCGAGCGCCATGACGGCGCACGCGCCCGCCTCCTCCGCGATGCGCGCCTGCTCGGGCGTGGTGACGTCCATGATGACGCCGCCCTTCAGCATCTGCGCCAGGCCGGTCTTCACCCGCGTCGTGCCGGTGCGGCCGTTCGTCTCTGCCACGCGCGATCCCCTCGTGTCGATGTCCGACACGCAGCGGGAAACCGGAGGCGTCCGCGTCAAGCGCGGCCTCGCCGAGATGCTCAAGGGCGGCGTCATCATGGACGTCACGACCGCCGAGCAGGCGAAGATCGCCGAGGAGGCGGGCGCCGTCGCGGTCATGGCGCTCGAGCGGGTCCCCGCCGACATCCGGGCCGAAGGCGGCGTCGTCCGGATGGCCGACCCCGAGAAGATCTCCGAGATCATGGAGTCGGTCTCGATCCCGGTCATGGCGAAGTGCCGCATCGGGCATTTCGTCGAGGCACGCGTGCTCGAGGCTCTGGGCGTCGACTACATCGATGAGTCGGAGGTCCTGACGCCGGCCGACGAGGCGAACCACGTGGACAAGTGGGACTTCACGGTCCCGTTCGTGTGCGGCGCGACGAACCTGGGTGAGGCTCTCCGCAGGATCGGCGAGGGCGCCGCCATGATCCGCTCGAAGGGCGAGGCCGGAACCGGGAACGTCGTCGAGGCGGTGCGCCACATGCGCGCCGTCACCGGCGAGATCAAGCGGCTCACCACGTTGTCGTCGGGCGAGCTGATGTCGGCCGCGAAGGAGCTGCGCGCGCCGTACGAGCTCGTGCGCGAGGTGGCGGAGACGGGCACGCTGCCCGTCGTCTTGTTCACCGCCGGCGGTATCGCGACGCCCGCAGACGCGGCGTTGATGATGCAGCTCGGAGCCGACGGCGTCTTCGTCGGATCGGGCATCTTCAAGTCGGGCGATCCCGCGAGCCGCGCGCGCGCGATCGTCGAGGCCACGACCTACTTCGACGATCCCGGGATCATCGCCAAGGTCTCGCGAGGTCTCGGCGAGGCCATGGTGGGCATCAACGTGGAGGATCTCTCCGAGGGCGAACGCTTGGCGCGCCGCGGGTGGTGAAGCGGTGAAGATCGGCGTCCTCGGCCTGCAGGGAGACGTGCGCGAACACGCCGGGGCGCTCGAGGGAGCGGGAGCCACCGCGCGCGTAGTCAAGCGGGCCGACGAACTCACCGAGGTCGACGCCCTCGTCCTGCCAGGGGGCGAGTCGACGACGATAGGCAAGCTGCTCGACCGCTTCGGTCTCCTCGAACCTCTGCGCGAACGCGTGGCGGCAGGCATGCCGCTTTACGGCACCTGCGCGGGTCTGATCCTGATGGCCGGCGAGATCGTCGGGCGCGAAGACGCTCCGTTGCGGTTGTCGTGCCTCGACGTTGCCGTCGAGCGGAACGCTTACGGGCGCCAGACGGAGTCGTTCGAGGCCGACCTCGACGTCGTAGGGATGCAGAGGCCGTTCCGCGCGGTGTTCATCCGGGCGCCGCGGATCGAGCGGGTGGGGGCGGGTGTCGAGGTGCTGGCCCGTCAGGACGGCGCGCCCGTCCTGGTCCGATCGGGACGGCTGCTGGCGTCGTCGTTCCACCCCGAGCTGACCGGCGACGCCCGGGTGCACGGGTTGTTCGTCGATATGGTTCGTCGCGGCTGACGCCGAGAAGGGATCAGCATGTCCGGTCACTCGAAATGGTCGACCATCAAGAGGAAGAAGGCGGCGAACGACGCCGCGCGCGCGAAGATCTGGAGCAAGCTCCTGCGCTTCGTAGAGGTGGCCGCGCGCGAGGGCGGCGGCGATCCCGACGCGAACCCCACGCTCGCGACGGCGGTGCAGAAGGCGAAGGCGGCGTCGGTTCCTAACGAGAACATCGAGCGCGCGATAAAACGCGGCACGGGCGAGCTCCAGGGCGAGGCATACGAGGAAACGTCTTACGAGGGGTACGGCCCGGGGGGAGTCGCGATCTACGTGCGGTGCTTCACCAATAACCGCAACCGCGCGTCGCAGGAGGTTCGGAGCACGTTCAACTCCGGGGGCGGCAAGCTGTCGGAGCCCGGCGCGGTCGCGTGGATGTTCGAGCCGAAGGGCGTCGTTCTCGTGCCGGCCGCGTCCGCCACGGAGGAGGACGTCTTCCTCGTCGCCGCGGATGCAGGGGCCGAGGACGTGCGGGGCTCCGAAGAGTCGATCGAGGTGATCACGCCGACGGATTCCCTCAAGCCGGTGCGCGACGCGCTCCAGGCCGCCGGTATCGAGGTCGAGTCGAGTGACCTCACGATGATCCCCAAAACGACGGTGTCTCTCGACGGCGGCGACGCCAAGAAGGTCCTCTCGCTCATCGACGCCCTCGAAGAGTTGGACGACGTGTCGGAGGTGTACGCGAACTTCGACATCTCCGAGGACGTCATGGCGTCTCTGGCGTCCTGACGTGGATCCCTCTTCTCTCCCTCCGCTTCTGAGGAACGTCGCCGAGGAGGTAGAGCGCGCCCGCTCGGGAGCCGTCCTGCTGGATCCGTCGTGGACCCTCGTCTGGACCTCGTCGGAGTTCGAGTGGGCGATGGACGCGGGCCCGGAGAAGCTGGGTGTGGGGCGTCACCTGCTGGAGTGCTATCTCTCCGAGCCGTGGTGCGCTCGGATCGCGCCGATGGGCGACGACCTCGACGGGCTGCAGTGCGAGGCGCGCTACATGGTGCAGGAGACGCCGGGCGGAAAGGATCGCATCCTCGCGATCCTCCGGGAGGGGGCGTCGTTCCTCCCCGCGTTGGCCGGCGGCGATCCGCGCGATCCGGAACAGCAGGCGGCGGTGTTGGCGGTTGCCGAACAGCTGGTGGAGTCGGCCGTGCCGGAGCCACAACCGCCGGTCTGGTCTCACACGGTGGACTGGGTCCAGGGCGACCTGCCCCCGATGACGATCCGGTGCAACGCGTTCCGGCTCCACGACTTCGACGGCAGTCCGGCGGGGACGCTGGTCGTGTACGACGCGGCGCTGCCGGGGCGCGTCCTCGCCCTCGTGGCTCGGGGCGACGAGGGGATGTTCGAGCGCATGGCTCGTTTGTTCGAGCCGGGGCAGCACGCCGCCGCGATCCTCTTCGCCGACCTGCAACTGTCAACGACCCTGTCGCGCCGGCTACCGAGCGCGGCTTATTTCCGCCTCGTGCGCGCGATCACCACGGCGATCGATCAGGTCGTCGTCCGCCACCGCGGGATCGTAGGTAAGCATGCAGGCGATGGGGTCACCGCCTTCTTCCTCGCGGACGATCTGGGATCGCCCTCGAAGGCGGCCCGCGCGGCCATAGACGCCGCCCGAGATGTCACGCTGGCGGCGCGTCATGCCGCCAAGGACGTCGCGGAGGACACGGGCCTGGTCGATCCGTCCGAGTGCCTGATCAACGTCGGCATCCACTGGGGTGGACACCTCTACATGGGTCAGCTCGTCACGGGCGGCCGGCTCGAGGTGACCGCCCTCGGCGACCACGTGAACGAGTGCGCGCGCATCCAAGAGGCGGCGCAGGATGGACAGGTGCTCGCCTCGAAATCCCTCGTGGAGCATCTGGACGAGGAGGACGCCGCGGCGACCGGCGTCGACCGAGACGCGGTGCTCTACCGAGTGGTGGGGGAGCTGCCGGGGGCGGGCGACAAGGCGAGACGCGACATCCCCGGCCTTCCGGTGACGGCCCTCTAAAACCGGGGATCCGGCGCACCCGTCGGCTAACCTGACGAACGTGCGTTCGACAGTTCGCGTCCTCGGGCTCGACCCCGGCCTCACACGCATGGGGTACGCGGTCGTGGAACGTTCCGGCGGGAGGTATGAGGCGCTCGACCACGGCGTGATACGCACGCGCGCCGGCGAGCCGCTCGAGGTGAGGCTGGCGGAGATCCGAGCCGGTCTGCTCGCGGTGCTGGCCGAAGCGGCGGTCGATGCCGCCGCGGTCGAGAAGGTGTTCTTCAATGCGAACGTCCGGACGGCCATCTCCGTCGGCCAGGCGTCGGGCGTGGCACTGGCGGCCTTGGGCGAGGCCCGCGTCGAGGTCGCCTACTACACGCCGACCGAGGTGAAGCAGTCGGTCTGCGGCTACGGGGGCGCGGGCAAGAAGCAGGTGGGGGCGATGACGGCCGCCCTCCTCGGGCGCGCCGAACCACCGTCGCCGGCCGACGCGGCCGACGCGGCCGCGCTGGCGATCTGCCACCTCAACCGGAGCGGGCTCGCCCGCCGCATCCGGGAGGCGAGCGCGTGATCGCCTTCCTCGACGGCGCCCTGGCCGCCAAGGGCGCCGACGGCTGCTTCCTCGAGGTGAACGGCGTCGGCTATCGGGTGGCGTGCTCCGGCACGACCCTCGCCTCCCTGCCGGAGGTCGGGGCGCGGGTGCGTCTCTGGACGCACATGCACGTGCGCGAGGACGCGATGTCGCTGTTCGGCTTCGCGACGGAGGCCGAGCAGGCTCTGTTCGAGGCGCTCATCTCGGTGTCCGGCGTCGGCCCGAAGGTCGCGCTCCAGATGTGCTCCGCCTTCACCCCAGAGTCGTTCCGGCGCGCCGTCGCGACCGACGACGTCGCATCCCTGTCGTCCGTCCCGGGCGTCGGTAAGAAGACCGCGCAGCGGATCGTTCTCGAGCTGAAGGAACGGCTCGCTCTTCCCGACCTCCAGGTCGTGGGGGCCGCTCCCGCCGCCCTCGCCCAGGCGCGCTCCGCCCTGGAGAACCTCGGTTACTCGCCCGCGGAGATCAGGGCGGCGCTCGGCGAGGTAGATGCGGCCGCCGCCGACTCCGTCGAAGAGGTGGTCAAGTCGGCGCTCCGGGTCCTCGCGTGAACGACGAGCCGGTCCTGGCCGCGGTGGCGGACCCGATCGAGCGCGAGGCCGAACGGTCGTTGCGCCCGCGGACCCTCGCTGAGTTCGTGGGCCAGGCAACGGTCAAGGAGCATCTCGGCATCGTGCTCGAGGCGGCGCGGGAACGCGGGGATCCCGCGGGGCACCTCCTCCTCTCAGGTCCACCCGGCCTCGGGAAGACCAGCCTCGCCTACGTCGTCGCCCACGAGATGGGCACCGCGATCCGGCCTACCTCCGGCCCGGCGCTCGAACGCGCCGGCGACCTCGCCGCGATCCTCACCAACCTCGGCGAAGGCGAGGTGTTGTTCGTGGACGAGATCCACCGCCTGCCGCGGCAGGTCGAGGAGGTCCTCTATCCGGCGATGGAGGACTTCCAGCTCGATCTAGTCATCGGCAAGGGCCCGAGCGCACACACGATCCGGCTCGACCTCCCGCGCTTCACGCTCGTCGGCGCAACGACGCGCGCCGGCTTGATCACCGGCCCGCTGCGGAGCCGCTTCGAGCTCGCGGAGCGCCTCGACCTGTACCCACCCGAGGACCTCGAGACGATCGTCGGACGCTCCGCCCGCATCCTCGGCGTCTCGCTCGATGCGGACGGCGGCGCCGAGATCGCCCGGCGTGCCCGCGGGACGCCCCGGATAGCCAATCGCCTGCTGCGGCGGGTGCGCGACTTCGCCCAGGTAAGGGCCGAAGGACACATCGACGGCGACACGGCCAGGGCCGCGCTCGCGGTCTTCGAGGTCGACGAGAAGGGCCTCGACCGGGTCGACCTCGGGCTGCTCGACGCTCTCGTGCGCCGCTTCGGCGGCGGGCCGGTCGGCCTCTCGACCCTCGCGGTCGCGGCCGGCGAGGAGCCCGACACGATCGAGGATGTCTACGAGCCCTATCTCATGCAGTTGGGGTTCCTGCGAAGGACCCCCAGGGGGAGGGTCGCCACCGAGGCCGCGTTCGCTCATCTGGGCGTGCCGGTCCCGCGCGGCCCCGAGGCGGCGCGGCTCTTCGACCGCTGACGCGACCGCGGCGGCCTCGAACGAGTAGGATCGATGGTCGAGCCGCGACGTGCGGCTCTGTTCGCGTGTCGGGCCGCGCCCGTGCCCGGCGCGACCGATCTCGACAGAAGGAAGTGACGTAGGTGGAGCCACTGGTCGGAAACCTGCTCTTCATCGGGTTCCTGTTCGCCATCTTCTATTTCATGCTGATCCGCCCGCAGAAGCGGCGCGTCGAGCAGCACCGGCGCCTCGTCGAGAGCGTCGGCATCGGCGACGAGATCGTGACGATCGGCGGCATCTTCGGGACCGTCCGCAGCATCGGCGACGACGAGTTGCAGATCCAGGTTGCCGACGGCACGACGATCCGGATCGTCAAGTCGGCGGTTGCCCGGCGTGTGACCGAAGATGTCGCGACCGACATCGGAACGACGGGAGAGGAGCCGGCGTGACGCCGGCTTCCGGAGCCGGATCCGGACGCAGCATCGAAAGGCACCTAGAGACCGCGAAGCCGATCCAACCGTCGGACGAGCCGGAGCCGATCGCGCCGACGGGGCCGACGCTCGCCGACGTGCAGGCGCACGAAGGGGTGCAGACGTTCATCTCTCTCGCCGACCGCTACCTGGGTGAGCTCGGCTACACCGAGCACGGCTTCCGTCATGCGGGTTTGGTCGCCAAGATCGCCTACAACACGCTCCACCGGCTCGGATTCGATGAACGCATGGTCGAGCTCGGGGCGATCGCCGGCTACCTCCACGACCTCGGCAACTTCGTCAGCCGGACCATGCACTCGCAGACCGGAGCCGCCATCACCTACGACCTGTTGCGCGAGCTCGGGATGCCATACGGCGAGGTCGGGGTGGTGATGGCCGCCATCGGGAACCACGAGGAAGAGTTCGGGCACCCCGTGAATCCGGTGGGCGCCGCGCTGATCGTGGCCGACAAGTCGGACGTGCACCGAAGCCGCGTGCGGGTGAAGGACCCGCAGGTCTTCGACATCCACGACCGGGTGAACTATGCGGTCGAGCATTCCTTCCTCCGCGTCGACGCGGAGGCGCGCACGCTTACGCTTGAGCTGACGATCGACACGGAGCTGGCCGGGGTGATGGAGTATTTCGAGATCTTCCTGTCGCGCATGGTCATGTGCCGGCGCGCCGGAGAGTTCCTCGACTGCCAGTTCAAGATCGACATCAACGGAACCAAGTTGCTGTAGGGGGATCATTTGAAATCGGCGCGGCGCTACAAGTTCAATCTCATCCTCGCGGTCGTCGTCGCCTACGGCGGGCTCGCCGCAGTGCTCGCGACCGGCACGACTCCGAACCTCGGCCTGGACCTCTCTGGGGGAACCAGCGTCATCCTTACGGCCTCGGCCGAGGGAGGCGTCGAGCCCGAGGTGCTGCAGAAGACGGTCGAGATCATCCGTCAGCGGATCGACGCGCTCGGCGTGGCGGAGCCGGAAGTCACGGCGGCCGGCGGCGAGAACATCCTCATCCAGCTGCCGGGCGTCGAGAACGAACAGCGGGCGCTCGAGATCATCGGCAGCACCGCACAGCTGACCTTCCGGCAGGTCCTCGAGATCATCCCGGCCGACGGCCCCGTTCCGGAGGCGACGGACACGCCCGGCGGGGAGGGAACGCCCGGTGCGGACGAGACTCCCGGTGCGGACGAGTCGCCCGGTGGGGACGAGACGCCCGCCTCCGACGAGACTCAAAACCGCAGCGCGACGCAGACGGGCGACCAAGAGGACGAGCAGGAAGGCGAGCAGGAGGGGGGCGGCGGCGGTCGGGCGCGCGACGAGGAGCCGCCGGAGGTCACCGAGGAGAAGGGTTCCGCGGTGAACGACGAGGAGGTCGTGTACCCCGATGCGAACGACCCCTCGCTTCTCTACCGGCTGGCGCCCGCGGGTGAGCTGACCGGCGACATCATCCGGCGGGCCGAGGCCGTCGTCGATCCGTCCGGCAACTGGGCGGTCACGATCGAGATGAACAGAGAAGGCGCCGACGCATGGGCGGAGCTCACCAGCGAGCTTGCGTGTCTGCGGGACGAGGGGGAGCAGATCAGATCGCAGGTGGCGATCGTCCTCGATGGAAAGGTCGAGACCGCCACCGGCATGCGCGATCCCGCCGGCGCGCCGCAGGGTCAGGGCGTCGAGTGTGGCGTCGGGATCACCGGCGGAAGCTCGCAGATCGATGTCGGGACCGAGCAGGAAGCGAAGGATCTGGCGCTCGTGCTCCAGACGGGCGCGCTTCCCCTGACGCTCACGCAGTCCGAGGTCAACAAGGTGTCGCCGACGCTCGGTCGCGACTCTCTGCAGGCGGGTCTTCTCGCCGGCGCCGTGGGGCTGGCGCTCGTCATGCTCTACGTGGTCGTCTACTACCGTGCCCTCGGGCTCGTTGTGTGGGCCGGGTTGGCGACCTTCACGGCTGCGATCTACTCACTCCTCTCGTTCCTGGGCGAGTCCTCCGGTCTCGCGCTCACCCTGGCCGGCATCGCCGGGATCATCGTCTCGATCGGCATCACGACCGATTCCTACATCGTGGCGTTCGAACGGCTGAAGGACGAGGTCAGGTCCGGGAAGACGATGCGGGCCGCGGTCGAGCGCGGCATGGCGCGCGCCTTCCGAACGATCCTCATCGCCGACTTCGTGACCGGCTCGGCGGC
The DNA here is from genome assembly GCA_035540935.1 of Actinomycetota bacterium. GTDB lineage: Bacteria > Actinomycetota > CADDZG01 > CADDZG01 > WHSQ01 > DATLFS01. The sequence continues at coordinate 4,694 of DATLFS010000134.1, read as the reverse complement.
CGTCATCCTGTTCTTCCTGGCGGTCGGACCGGTGCGCGGGTTCGCCCTCACGCTCGGGCTGGCCACGCTCATCGACGTGCTGATCGCCTACTTCTTCACCCGCTCCGCAGTGGGCCTCCTGTCGCGGGCGAAGTTCTTCTCCGAAGGCCGCTTCATCGGCATCAAGGAAGCGCTGGGGGTGAGCTCGTGAGCGGCGCCATGCGGCGTCTCTACCGAGGCGAGACGGACATCGACTTCATCGGCAGGCGACGCCTCTGGTTCGCGATCTCCGGCGCGCTCGTGCTGCTCTGCCTCGTGATCCTCCTGACGCGCGGGCTCAACTACGGCATCGAGTTCGCCGGAGGCGTCCAAACGCGCGCTCCGATCGTGGATCCGGCCCTCGCGGAAGAGACCGACATCGAGGTGATCGAGGAGGTTAGGTCCGCGCTGACGCCGCTGGGCGCGGGGAACGCGCAGATCCAGATCGTGACCGGCGACGAAGGCCGCGCGGTGCTGGTGCAAACGAAAGAGATCGCCGACCCGGAGGCGCAACAGGAGGTCGTAAACAGCGTCGCCGCCGCGGTCGGAGCGGAGCTGGATCAGACCGATAGCCAGCGGATCGGCAGCAAATGGGGGAGCGAGATCACGGCGAAGGCGGTGCGCGCCCTCATCATCTTCCTCCTGGTGATCCTCGCATTCATCTCGTGGCGGTTCGAGTGGAAGATGGCGCTGGCTGCGATCGTCGCCCTCGCCCACGACCTGATGATCACCGCCGGCGTCTACTCGCTCGTCGGTTTCGAGGTGACGCCGTCGACCATCGTGGCTCTGCTGACCATCCTCGGTTATTCGCTCTACGACACGGTCGTCGTCTTCGACAAGGTCGAGGAGAACACGGCGGCATTCGCCGCCAGCGGGCGCAAGACGTATCAGGATGCGGCGAACGGCGCGATGAACCAGGTCTTCATGCGATCGCTCAACACCTCCCTGACGACCATCCTCCCCGTCGCGGCACTGCTGTTCATCGGCGCAGGGCTGCTGGGCGCGGAGACCCTGAAGGACCTCGCGCTGGCGCTCCTGATCGGCATCATGGTCGGTACCTACTCGTCGATCTTCGTTGCGACGCCCGTCCTCTCCGTGTGGAAGGAGAGCGAGCCCAAGTACCGGGCCGTGCGCGAGCGGGTGCTGCGCGACACGAAGCGGGCCGAAGCCGCCCCTGCGGTATCGCCCTCCGGAGGCGACGGCGAGCGGGCCCCGGCATCCCGGCCTGCTGCCACACGGCCGCCGGCCCGGACCCGGGTCGGCGACAAGAAGGCGAAGCGGCGGAAGCGGCGGTAGGAGGGAGACATGGCCGAGTTCGACCACGGCTGGCTGAAGGAGCACATCCGCGACATCCCCGACTTCCCGAAGCAGGGGATCGTCTTCAAGGACATCACGCCGCTCCTGGCGGACAAGAAGGCGTTTTCGTACACCGTCGACGCGATCGCGCACCACTTCGACCGTGACCAGGTCGACAAGGTCCTCGGGATCGAGGCGCGCGGCTTCATCGTCGCCGCGCCTCTCGCCTACCGCTTCACCGCAGGGCTCATCCCCGTGCGCAAGAAGGGGAAGCTTCCCTGGCAGGTGGAGTCGGAGGAGTACGAGCTCGAATACGGCACCGACGCCCTGGAGGTGCACCAGGATGCGATCACGCCGGGCGAGCGCATCCTGATCGTGGACGACGTCCTGGCGACCGGCGGGACGGCCAAGGCGGTGGCGACGCTTACCGAGCGCTGCGGCGGGAAGGTCGCCGGGATCGCCACCATCATGGAGCTCTCGTTCCTCGACGGCCGCGCCCGGATCGGCGACTACGAGTACTTCTCGCTCATCTCCTATTAGGCGGTGCCCCGCCCGCACGGGTGACGCACCGGCGCACCCCGCCGCACCTACAATGAGCTATGTCCTCGCCGCGGGAGCCGATCGCCCCGACCGAGGGGGCCGCGACCCCGCCCCCCGCGGGCCCGCGCACGCCCGGGCGCGGGATGAAAGGCGTCCTCAAGAGGGTGCGGCCCCCGGCGCCCACCGGGATCGATCGTCTGCTCCGCGAGTTCCGGGCGCGCCGGCCCAAGGGTGATGCGAAGGCCATCGAGCGCGCCTTCGACATGGCCGAGCGTGCTCACGAGGGGCAGATGCGCAAGTCGGGCGACCCCTTCATCTCACATCCTCTCGGCGTCGCAACGATCCTCGCGACGCTCGGAATGGACGAATCGACGATCGCGGCCGCGCTGCTGCACGACGCCGTAGAGGACACGGAGCTCTCGTTGGCCGAGGTCGAGGAGGCGCTCGGATACGAGATCGCGATGCTGATCGACGGGGTCACGAAGCTCGACCGCATCCGTTTTCGCTCGGCCGAGCAGAGCCGGGCGGAGAACCTGAGGAAGATGATCATCGCGACCGCGAGCGACGTGCGGGTGCTCCTGATCAAGCTCGCCGATCGTCTGCACAACATGCGCACGCTGACCCCCCTGACCCGCGAGAAGCAGACGATCATCGCGCGCGAGACGCTCGAGATCTACGCGCCCCTGGCGCACAGGCTGGGCATGTATGCGGTCAAGTGGGAGCTGGAGGATCTGGCGTTCGCCACGCTCCATCCGAAGCGCTTCGAGGAGATCGATGCCCTCGTCCAGCAGCGGCAGCCGGAGCGCGAGCGGCTGCTCGAGGACGTCTCCGAGCGGATCGCGGCGAAGCTCCGGGACGTGAAGATAAAGGCCGAGGTCTCGGGGCGGCCGAAGCACCTGTACTCGATCTACGAGAAGCTTGTTCTCCGCGGCAAGCAGTTCGACGAGATATTCGACCTCGTGGGCATCCGCGTGGTCGTCGACTCCGTCAGAGACTGCTATGCCGCCCTGGGCGCGCTGCACACGCTCTATACCCCGGTACCGGGACGCTTCAAGGACTACATCGCGATGCCCAAGTTCAACATGTACCAGTCACTCCATACGACCGTGATCGGACCCGGCGGCCGTCCGATGGAGATCCAGATCCGGACGAACGAGATGCATCGAGCGGCGGAGTTCGGCATCGCCGCCCACTGGCTCTACAAGGAGCAGAAACGCGGCAAGGTGTCAGAGGAAGAGATCCAGTGGCTCCAGCGGATGATGGACTGGCAGCGGGAGTCTTCGGATCCCAAAGAGTTCCTCGACCAGCTGCGGATCGACCTCTACTCCGACGAGATCTTCGTCTTTACGCCGAAGGGCGACGTGGTCGCCCTGCCGCGAGGGGCAACGTCGATCGACTTCGCCTACAACATCCACACCGAGGTCGGCCACCGAACCGTCGGGGCCCGCGTCAACGGACGACTGGTTGCTCTCGGCGGCGAGCTTCACTCGGGCGATACGGTCGAGATCATCACCTCGAAGGCGGCGTCGGGTCCCTCGCGCGACTGGCTCGGGCTCGTGAAGACGCCGCGGGCGCGCAACAAGATCCGGCAGTGGTTCGCGCGGGAGCGGCGTGAGGACGCTCTGGCACAGGGGCGGGAATCGCTCGTGACGTCGATGCGCAAGCAGGGCCTCCCTACCGAGCGCATCCAGAAGAGCGACATCTTGACCAAGGTCGCCGAGGAGCTCAACCACCAGGACCTCGAGTCGATGTTCGTCGCGATCGGCGAGGGACACCTCTCGCCGCAATCCGTGACGACCCGCGTGATCAGGATGTTCGAGCCGGAGGAAGAGGAGCCCGAGGCCGACGTTCCCGTCCCCGCGCCGCGCCGTCGCAAGCAACCGCAGCGCGGGAAGGGCGTGATCGTGGAGGGTTTCGACGATCTTCTCGTGAGGTTGGCGAAGTGCTGCACGCCGGTCCCGGGCGACCGCGTCGTCGGCTTCCTAACCCGCGGCCGGGGTGTGTCCGTGCACCGCGAGGACTGCCCGAATGCGATCTCACTCGCGCAGTCGGACGACGGCCGCATGATCCGCGTCTGGTGGGACGACCGGCAGGGCGGGACGTTCACCGCGGCGATCCAGATCGAGGCGCTCGATCGAACGAAGCTTCTGCGAGACGTGACCGCGGCCATCAGCGATGTGGGCGTGAACATCCTGACCTCGAGCACGCGCGCCGGCCGCGACGGGATCGCGACGCTGACCTTCACCTTCGAGCTCGCCGACTCGAGCCACCTCGAACACGTGCTTCAGGCGGTGAAGCAGGTCGACTCCGTCTTCGACGCTTACCGGATCGTGCCGAGCGCGGCCCGAGGGTGAACGGACCGCTTCTCGGGTGAATCATCTCCGTTCCTGGATCGCGGCCGGCGCCGCCGCGCTCTTGCTTGCGAGCGCCTGCTCTCCCACCGACGACCCCGCCCCGTTGCCGTCCACCGCGGCGGCGGCCGATCGTTTCCTCGAGGCATGGAGTGAGGGAGACATGGCGACCGTGAGCGAGATGATGAGCGTGGACTCGGCGACGGAGTGGCCGGTGGAGCGACTGGATCGGTGGTGGCAAAGGCGTCTCGACGAAGGCGCGATCACGGAGGCCGTCTTCACGCGTGAAGGCGAGCCGGAGCAACCGTCGCCCTCGGAAGAGGCGACGCCGGGCTATCCGCCGGTCGAGGTCGGGTATCGCGTCACCTACTCCTCCGATGCTGCCGCGGGCGACGTGCTCTTCGACGGGACGTTGCGGTTGGTGTTCGACGCGGAGCAGACGCCGGCAAGTCCCGACGGAGGGGAGCGCTGGGCCGTCGCGTGGGAGCC
>DATLFS010000133.1:0-14628 GCA_035540935.1 Actinomycetota bacterium | reverse complement strand
CGGTGAGGAGACGGGGTTCGACATCGACCTCATCAACGAGATCGCGACGCGGCTCGAGCTCGAGACGGAGATCGTCGACACTTCTTTCGACACGATCTTCACGCAGCTCGCGGGCGGGAACTTCGACGTCGTGATCGCGGCGTCCACGATCACGCCCGAGCGTGAGGAAGAGGTCAACTTCTCCGACCCCTACTACAACGCGCAGCAGTCCCTCACCGTGCAATCCGACTCCGGGATCGGATCGGTCGACGACCTGGAGCAGGGGATGACGATCGGCGTGCAGAACGGCACGACGGGCAAGAAGTGGGCCGAGGAGAACCTCCCCGAAGGGGTCGAGATCCGCTCGTTCCCGGAGGGACCCGACGCCTACACCGCGCTGGAGGCCGGCGACCTCGACGGGGTCATCAACGATGAGCCCACCGCGATCGCCGAGGTGGCCGACCGTGAGGGGGTCGAGCTGGTCGAGACGATCGACACCGGTGAGTCCTACGGGATCGCCGTCGATCCTGCCAACGAGTCCCTGCTCGAGGCGATCAACATGGTGCTGGCCGAGATCATCGAGGACGGCACCTACCAGGAGATCTACGACAAGTACCCCGACCTGCCGCCCGGCGGCAGCGTGGCCGGCAGCTAGGGCGCGGGGAGCCTTCTCCACCAGGACTTCCACATGAAGACGCGGGGCGAGCGCATCCGCGAATGGACCTCCGAGCAGACGGCGCTGTCACTGGGCCTTCTGCTCGTGGGCGCCGGCGGCGTCGCGGTGTTCTTCGTCGGGACGATCCTGCTGGTCTGGCTCAACGGGCCGACCCCGTGGGAGAGCCTGCTCGAGACGGTCCTCAGCGCGGCGCAGGGAACGGTTCTCAACCTGGCGCTGGGGCTCGGCGCCGCCGCGGCGATCGCCGGCTTCGCCTCCTACCGCCGGATGCCGACGAAGGCGGCGCGGGAGGCGGCGGTGTCCGGCGCCGCGCTCGGCGTCCAGGCGGTCCTGCTCGTGGGCGTCTTCTACGCGTTCCGCAAGGGCGAGAACGTCGCGCTCACGGTGCGGCAGAACTTCAACTTCGAGCTGCTGGGAGAGTTCGGCGACGCCTTCGTCAACGGCGCCAAGAACACCGTCTTCCTGGCCGCCGTCGGCGAGGCCCTCGGGATCGCCCTGGGCCTCGTCCTCGCCCTCTTGATCCTCTCGGAGCGCGTCGTCGTCCGGGCTCCGGCCCGCGCCTACATCAACTTCTTCCGGGGGACTCCGCTCGTGTGGCAGCTGGCCTTCGGCTACTTCGGGCTCAAGCTGGGCATGCGGATCCCGATCTCGACCTACCAGACGGCCGCCCTCGTCCTCGGCCTGAACGCGGGCGCGTACTCCGCCGAGATCTTCCGCAGCGGTATCCAGTCGATCGAGCGCGGCCAACGCGAGGCGGCGCGCTCGCTGGGCATGTCGTACATGCAATCGATGCGCTACGTCATCCTGCCCCAGGCGTTCCGACGCGTGATCCCGCCGCTGACTAACGAGTTCATCATTCTCATCAAGGACACCTCGCTGGTGTTCGTTCTGGGGCTTACGCTCGAGGGGCGCGAGCTGTTCGCGGTGGCGCGAGACGCGTACGCCGAGCGGTTCAATGCGACGATGTACATCGGGGCGGTCATCGGCTATCTCGCGATCACGCTCCCGTTGATCCGCGCCGTCACGATGCTCGAGAACAAGCTGCGGGCGGGCTACCGATGAGCGCGCCCGGCGGCGACGCATTGATCCGGATGGAGGGCGTCCACAAGTGGTTCGGCGCGAACCACGTGATCAAGGGCGTCGACCTGTCCGTGGAGAAAGGCAGCGTGGTCGTGATCATCGGGCCGTCCGGCTCCGGCAAGTCGACGCTGCTCCGGATGATGAACATGCTCGAGGAGCCGACCGAGGGCAAGGTGTGGTTCGAAGGCAAGGACATCACCGACATCCGCACCGACCTCAACCGGGTACGCACAGACATCGGGATCGTCTTCCAGTCCTTCAATCTGTTCCCGCACATGACCGCGATGGGGAACATCACGATCGCCCTGCGCAAGGTGCTCAAGCTCGACGCCAAGGAGGCGGCGGAACGCGCTCGCGCCGAGCTCGAGCACATGGGGCTTCCGGAGAAGGCGGATGAGTATCCGTCGCAGCTCTCGGGAGGACAGCAGCAGCGCATCGCGATCGCCCGCGCCCTCGCGATGCGTCCCAAACTCATGCTCTTCGACGAGGTGACGTCGGCTCTCGATCCGGAACTCGTCCAGGAGGTGCTCGACGCGATGAAGCGCCTGGCCGACGAGGGGATGACGATGGTCGTCGTGACCCATGAGATGGGCTTCGCGCGGGAGGTCGGGACGCGGATGATCTTCACCGATGGCGGCAGGATCGTGGAGGACGGGCCGCCGCGGGAGATCTTCGACAACCCGAAGGACGACCGGACGAAGGACTTCCTCTCGCACGTTCTCTGATCAGAGGGCGGCGACGACCGCAGCCGCCGCCGGCGCGATCACGACCGCCGGCATCAGCGCCACGACCCGCACCTCTTTGAGCTCGAGCAGCCGCAACGCGATCCCCAGGACGAGCAGGCTTCCGGTGGCGCCGAGCTGGGCGAGGATCTCCGGCGTGAGCAGCGCGTCGACCCACGCCGCGGCCAGCGTGAGACCGCCTTGGTAGACGAGGATGACGAGCAGCGACGCGAGGACCCCGGGGCCGTAGACGGAGGCGAGCCCGAGCGAGGCGAAGCCGTCGAGCGCCGACTTCACGACGAGGAGCCGGATGCTGCCGCCGACACCGTCTTCGATCGCGCCGAGGACGGTCAGCGGGCCCACGCAGAAGAGGGTGGACGCGATGACGAAGCCCTCCACGAACGGCGAGTGATCGTCCGCGGACGGGGCGCGGTCGTGGGAGGCGAAGCGGCCGCGCACGCGTTCTCCGAGCGCCTCCAGTCGCTCCTCGAGCCGCAGCGCCTCGCCGATCAAGCCGCCGACGATCAAAGAGGCGATCAGGATGACGAATCGGCGAAGGCCGCGGACGGGGTCGACGAGCGGCTCGAGCCCGGTCACCGCGACCGCGATGGTCGCCAGGCCGAGAGCCTGCATGATCGTGCCGCGCATGCGCTCGGGGAGGCGGTCGCCGAGGAGAAGCCCGGCGGTGCCGCCGGCAGCCACCGTGAGCATGTTGATCAGGGTTCCGAGCCCGGTCATCGGCGGCCGATCGTTAGGAGCGCGCGATGTCTCACGCGGCGCGCACTAGGGTCTCTCCTGCCATATGGACCCGACCCTATCTCCGGTGCACGCGCTGCAAGAGCGCATCTCTCGTTGCGTTGCCTGCCCGCGCCTCGTCTCATGGCGCGAGGAGGTGGCGCGCACGAAGCGCGCCGCGTTCGCGCACGAGGAGTACTGGGCGCGCCCGGTGCCGGCCTTCGGCGATCCTCATGCGCGCGTCTTGGTGGTCGGGCTGGCGCCTGCGGCCCACGGAGGGAACCGCACGGGCCGCATCTTCACCGGAGACCGCTCGGGCGACTGGCTGTTCGCGTCGCTGCATCGCTGCGGTTTCGCCAATCAACCGGAGTCGGTGCGTCCCGGTGACGGTTTGCGCCTCGACGGGATGTGGATCACCGCCGCGGTGCGGTGCGCGCCTCCGGACAACAAACCGACGACGGAGGAGCGCGACACGTGCCATCCGTATCTCGTGGAGGAGCTGCGGCTGTTGCCGGACGTGAGGGTGGTCGTCGCGCTGGGCGGTTTCGCATGGGATGCGGCGTTGCGTGGGTTGGCGGCGGCGGGCGCCCCCCGCTCGCGCCCGAAGCCGCGCTTCGCACATGGGGCGGAGACATGCGTCGGCGACGTGACCCTCTTGGGCTCTTATCACCCGAGTCAGCAGAACACCTTCACCGGCCGGCTGACGGAGCCGATGCTCGACGGCGTGTTCCTGCGCGCGCGCCGGCTGGCGTTCTAGGCCGCAGCGCCTTCGAACAGTGCTTCCAACCGCGCCACCTCGGCCACGGGCGCGACCCGTCTGAACGCCTTCGAGGCGCGCTTCCAGTCGTGTAGCACCTGCCGGGCGAGCGGTGAGCCCGTGGCTTGGTGGTGGCGACCGAGGACGCGCCGGAGCGACTCGAGCTGCCCGCGCGTCGGCGCGTACGCCGCCACCAGTTGTCGGTTGAGGCGCCCCTCGAGTTCGTCGAGTGGGTCGAACACGTAGATCTCGCCGCCGCTCATCCCGGCGCCGAGGTTGTTGCCGGTGGGGCCGAGTATCACGACCGCCCCGCCGGTCATGTATTCGCACGCGTGATCTCCGGTTCCCTCTACCACCGCAACCGCGCCGGAGTTACGCACCGCGAAACGCTCGCCGGCGCGCCCGGCGATGAAGAGCGACCCTCCGGTCGCGCCGTAGAGAACGGTGTTGCCGGCGAGCGTCGGACGCCCCGCGTCCCCCGCGGGCGGACGGATCACGACCTTCCCTCCGGCCATGCCCTTGCAGACGTAGTCGTTGGCCTCGCCGGTGAGGATCATCTCGACTCCCGCGGAGAGGAACGCCCCGAACGATTGCCCGGCGGACCCCTCGAACCTCGCGCGGACGGGGGCCGGCGCCCCGTCGCCCCCGAAGCGATCGGCGATGAGCGCGCCGAGGCGCGCGCCAACGGCTCGGTCCGCCGTGGTGATCTCGTAGTGGTTGTCGGCGAGACGCCCTTCGGCGAGTGCGCCCAGCGCGTCCTCGCAGACCCGGTCGCCGAGGGGCGAGCGCGGACGCTGAAGCGCGACCGGCGCGACGTGGCTACGTTCGGCGCCGGGCGGCGCCAGCAGTGGGCGCAGATCGAGCGAGTCGCGGCGCGCGTCGCCGGTGATGCGTGTGCTCAGGAGGTCGGTGCGCCCGACGGCGTCGCCGAGCGAGCGCAGACCCAGGTCGGCCAGCAACCTCCGTACCTCACCGGCCACCATCAGGAGATACGCCGCCACCTGCTCCGGCGTCCCGGCGAACCTCGCTCGCAGCGAAGGGTCCTGAGTCGCGATGCCGACCGGACAGGTGTTGCGGTGGCACGTTCGTACGAGGATGCACCCCTCCGCCACGAGGAGAGCGGTGCCGAAGGAGAACTCGTCGGCACCTAGAAGGGCGGCGACGACGATGTCGCGTCCGGTCTTCAACCCGCCGTCGACGCGCAGACGAGCTCGTCCGCGTAGGCCGTTGACCGAGAGCGCCTGCTGCGTCTCGGCGAGACCAACCTCCCACGGCAGCCCTGCGTTCTTGATCGAGGAGAGCGGCGAGGCGCCGGTGCCGCCGTCGCCGCCGGCGATGTGGACGACGTCGGCGAGAGCCTTCACCACTCCGGCCGCGATCGTGCCGATGCCCTCGCTGGCGACGAGCTTGACCGAGACCGCTGCCTGCGGGTTCGCCTGCTTCAGGTCGAAGACGAGCTGGGCGAGATCCTCGATCGAATAGATGTCGTGGTGCGGTGGAGGCGAGATCAGCCCGATCCCCGGCACCGTGTGACGGAGGCGCGCGATCTCCACCGACACCTTCGTGGCCGGGAGCTGCCCGCCCTCTCCGGGCTTCGAGCCCTGCGCGATCTTGATCTGCAGCTCGCGGGCGCGGACGAGGTAGGACGGGGTGACGCCGAACCGGCCGGACGCCACCTGCTTGATCCCGCAATTCCGCTCGTCGCGGTAACGCTCCGGCGCCTCGCCGCCCTCTCCGGAGTTCGCCTCCGCGCCGAGGAGGTTGAACGCGCGCGCCACCGTCTCGTGAGCCTCCGCACTCAGGGCGCCGTGCGACATCGCTCCGCTCGAGAACCGGCGCACGATCTGTTCCTCGGCCTCGACCTCGTCGATCGGGATCGCCGGGCCCGCCGCGACCGGCTCGAGCAGGTCGCGCGGCTCCATCGGGCTGCGCCCGTTCACGATCGCAGCGAACCGCTCGTAAGCCCGCCGGTCGCCCCCGACGGCGCGCCGTAGCTCGTGCGCCGCGGCTTCGTCTCCGCCTGCGGCCGCCTCGCGCAGCGCACCTACGACCTCGGGGTCGAGGGCGTGGGCTTCGCCCCCGCTCTTGTGCTTGACGATCCCGAGGTTGACCAGCTGCGGCTTCGCGCCGTACGCACGCCCGTGGCGGAGGACCGCGTCGGCGCCGAGCTCCACGAACGAGAGGCCGCCGAGCGGCGACGACACGCCCGGGAAGCACATCTCGATCACGTCGCTCCCCAGACCGATCGCCTCGATCACCTGCGCGCCGCGGTAGGAGTCGACGGTGGCGATGCCCATCTTCGACATCACCTTGAGGACGCCCTCCTCGACGGCGTGGGCGAAGTTCCGCTGGCCGTCGCCGGAGGACACGCCGCCGCCGAGGCGGCCTCCCGCGGCCAGACCGGCGATCGAGTCGAAGACGAGCCGCGGGCAGATCATGTCGGCGCCGTTGGTGAGCAAGACCCCGAAGTGATGCGTCTCCCGCGGGTCGTCGGCGTCTACCACCAGACCGGCGCGGAACCGCAGCCCCGAACGCACGAGGTGGTGGTGGACCGCGCCGGCGGCGAGCGCACTCGGTACCGCGACTCGGTCGGGACTCATCCCTCGGTCGGTCAGGACGAGGAACTCCGCGCCCGCCCGCACCGCGGCTTCTGCTTCCTCGGCGAGACGCGAGCAGGCGGGGCGGAGGCCGTCCGGTCCGTCGAGCAGATCGAAGGTGGCATCCAGCACCACGGCTCCCAGGCTTTCCAGCTCCGCCACGCCGGAGGGGAAGAGGAGGAACGAGGCGTAGTCGCGCAGCGCCGCCGCCTCCGGCATCTCGGCGAGAAGGGGGGCGCGCCGGCCGAGCCTCGTCGTGAGCGACATGACGTGTCGCTCACGGAGATGATCCATCGCGGGGTTGGTCACCTGCGCGAAGCGCTGTTTGAAGAACGAGAAGACCGGCCGCGCGTAGGTGGCGAGAGGCGGCTGGGCGGTGTCGTCGCCCATCGAGGAGGTCGGCTCGCGACCCTCGATCGCCATCGGTCGCAGGACCACCGTCATCTCTTCCTTCGAGAAGCCGGCCGCGACCTGGCGCCGCGTCACGTCGGTGGCGGCGCGCTCCACGGGGTCGCCGGGCGAGGCCGTCACGAGGTGGTGGCGGATCCAGTCGCCGAACGGCCGCCGGCGCGCGAGCCGCTCCTTCACCGCCGCGTCGCGGATGAGGCCGCCCGCGGCGGGGTCGACGCACAGGATCTCGCCGGGGCCGAGCCTGGTGCGTTCGACGTGCCCGTGGCCGTTCGTGTCGACCGCACCCGCCTCGCTGGCGACGGCGACGAAGCCGTCTTCGCACACGGCGACCCGAAGGGGACGGAGACCGTTGCGGTCGAGCATGGCCCCGACGCGCAGACCGTCGGCGAAGACCAGACCGGCGGGTCCGTCCCACGGCTCGATCAGACAGGAGTGGAATCGAAAGAAGTCATGTACGTGTGGGGGGAGTCTCGTATCCCCCTCCCACGCCGGCGGGACGAGCATCGTGGCGGCGTGGATCAGGCCGCGACCCCCGCGAGTGATGAGCTCGAGCGCCTCATCGAGCATCCCGGAGTCACTCGAAGAGGCGTCGATCGCCGGCCGAAGGTCCTCCTCCGGGACCACGCCGTCGGCTGCGAGCTCGCGCTCGCGCGCCCGCATCGCGGCGACGTTTCCCTTGATCGTGTTGATCTCGCCGTTGTGCGCGAGGAAGCGGAACGGCTGCGCCCGCTCCCATGTGGGCGCGGTGTTGGTCGAGTAGCGCGAGTGGAAGAGCGCGAACCACGCCTCCGTCCTTTCGTCGGCGAGGTCGATGTAGAAGTCGGCGAGGCGGTCGGCGGCACATAGGGCCTTGTACGTGATCGTTCGGAAGGAGACGGACACCGGGTAGACGCGCAGCATCTCCTCGCGCGCGAGTCGTTCGATCGCCCGTCGAGCGCGGAAAGCCCGCCGTTCGCCCTCGTCCAGATCGCAGCCCGCCGGGAGCAGCATCGTCGCTTGCTCGATGACCGGAAGGGTCGAGCGCGCGCCGTCACCGAGCGCGCCTTCGTCCACGGGGATGGCGCGCCATCCCCCGAAGATGAGGCTCGTCTCACACAGCGCTCGCTCCACCAGCGCGCGAGCGTGCTCCGGCTCTTCGGGATCGAGGAAGACCATGGCGATCCCGGCGCGCGCGGGGTCGTGCCCAGGGGCGGTCTGCGTGAGCAGATGGCGCGGGAGGGGAAGGAGCAGGCCGGCACCGTCGCCCGTCCTCGCGTCGGCGGCGAGCGCCCCGCGATGTTTCAGCCGGGCCAGCGCGTCCAGTGCAGCGGCGACCAGCGAGCGAGACGGCGAGCCGGCCTCGTCGGCCACGAACCCGATCCCGCAGGCGTCCCGCTCGGACCGAGCCGGGTCGTAGAGCATGCGCTTCCTCCGGGCGGAACGGAAAAAGGCGCCCCGCCGTGTCTCGGGAGCGCCTTTGCTCGTTGTCGTGACGGGCGCGACGCTAACGGTGGCGGCCGCGGGAGTCAACGACCCGAGCGCGTCCTTCGGGCGACCGTTGTACCTTCTTAGGGATGCCTAACTTCCCGTTCATGGCTATCCGCACGGCCCCTTCGCGGCTCCCCGTCGATTCGGCCGCGGAGGCCGTCGCCGTCAGGGGTCTGTGGAAGTCGTTCGGAGCGGGCCCCGTCCTGCGGGGGGTCGATCTGGACGTGCCTGCCGGCACGGTCGTCGCCCTTCTAGGGCCGAGCGGTTGCGGCAAGACGACGCTCCTCCGCAGCATCGCCGGCCTCGAGCGGGCCGACTCCGGTGAGATCGCGATCGGGCGCCGCCGCGTCGCGGGTCGCGAGGCGTTCGTACCTCCGGAGGCGCGCCGGGTCGGGATGGTGTTCCAGGACTGGGCTCTGTTCCCGCATCTCTCGGTCGGGCGGAACGTGGCTTTCGGCCTGCCGCGCCGGGAGCGCGACGGGCGGCGGATCCAAGAGATCCTCGACCTCGTCGAGCTCGGCGGCTTGGCCGACCGCTCACCGGCCACGCTGTCGGGCGGCCAGCAGCAGCGGGTAGCGCTCGCGCGGGCGCTGGCCAACCGTCCCTCGGTGATCCTCCTCGACGAGCCCTTCTCGAATCTCGACGCCGCCCTGCGTAACTCGATCCGCCTGGAGGTGCAGAGGCTGCTCTCCGACCTCGGCGTCACGGCGCTTTTCGTCACGCACCAGCAGGAAGAGGCGTTCGTCGTCGGCGACCGCGTGGCCGTGATGCTCGACGGCGAGGTGGTGCAGCAGTGTCCTCCCGCCCAGCTCTACGACGCGCCCGCGAGCCGCGCCGTCGCGGACTTCATCGGCGATGCGAACTTCATCCGTGGGGCCGCGACCGGTGACAAGGCGGAGACGCCGATCGGGATCGTCCCTCTTCGCGCCGAGCATCACGGAGACGTCGACGTGATGATCCGTCCCGAGAAGATCCTGGTGCGCGAAGGCGACGAAGCACAGGTCGAGACGATCGAGTTCTACGGGCACGACGCCGTCTACCTGCTCCGGCTCGCGGACGGCGCGGCGCTCCGGGTGCGCGTGCTGGCGTCGCCGGAGTATCGGCCCGGAGACCGCCTGTCGCTGCACTACGCCGGTGCGCCGGCGGTCGCCTTCCCCTCTTCCTGATGCACGACCTGGTGGTCCTCGGCGCCGGTCCCGCCGGCGTCGGCGCCGCCTACCGCGCGGCGCAGAAGGGGCTGGACGTGGTGCTCCTCGAGCGTGCTCCGGCTCCGGGGGGCGCGGCCGGGAGCATCGAGGTCGGGGGCATGCGTGTCGACTTCGGGAGCCATCGCCTGCATCCCAGCATCGACCCGCGGATCCTGACGGAGCTCCAGGGACTGCTCGCAGACGACCTTCAGGTGCGGCCGCGCCACGGCCGCATCCGGCTCGCCGGAAGGTGGATCGCGTTCCCGCTGCGCGGAGGCGACCTCATCCGGCGGCTCCCGCCGTCGCTGGCTCTGGCCGCCGCGCGCGACGCCGCCCTCTCCTGGGCGCGCCGGCCGCGGGACGATTCCTTCGCGGAGGTGCTCCGGGCCGGGATCGGGCCGACGATGTGCGAGCGCTTCTACTTCCCCTACGCGCGCAAGCTGTGGGGGCTTGATCCCGCCGATCTCTCCGGTGAGCAGGCGCGCCGCCGCGTCGCGGCGTCTTCGCCGGCGAAGCTGATCGGGCGTGTCTTCGGGCGGCAGAGCGCGGCGAAACGCACCTTCCTGTATCCCAGGCGCGGGTTCGGCCAGACATGGGAAGCGCTGAGTGCGGCCGCGCAACGGATGGGAGCCGACGTGCGCTTCGGCGTGGCGGCGGAGCGGGTGACGGTCGGGGCGGACCGGGTCGAGGTGGAGACGAGCGACGGCCGGGTCGTCGCGCGCCGCTGCTGGTCGACGCTCCCGCTGCCGGTGCTGGCGCGGATGTCGGCGCCGCAGCCGCCGGAGGAGGTCTTCGCGGCCGCGGCTTCGCTCGCCTTTCGCGCCATGATCCTCGTCTATCTGATCCTCGACGCGGAGCGTTACACGCCGTTCGACGCGCATTACCTGCCGGAGGAAGGCACGCCTGTCACGCGCGTGTCCGAACCCAAGAACTACCGCGACGGCGACGATCCACCGGGTCGTACCGTTCTCTGCGCCGAGGTGCCGTGCGACCCGGGCGACCCGGTGTGGTCGCGCGACGACCGCGACCTCGCGGATCTCGTCGTCGACGGTCTGATCCGATCCGGCCTGCCCGATCCTCGTCCCGTCGGCGTCGAGGTGCGGCGCCTCTCCCACGCGTATCCGATCTACCGGCGGGGCTTCGAGCACGCCTTCGAGGTCCTCGACGCGTGGGCGAGTGATCTACCTCGGGTGCTGACGTTCGGACGGCAGGGACTGTTCGCCCACGACAACTCGCACCACGCGCTTGCCATGGCGTGGGCCGCGGCCGACGCGCTCGAGCCGGGCGGCGGGTTCGACCGAAGCGCGTGGCACGAAGCGCGCGCCGTGTTCCGCACCCACGTGGTCGAAGACTGACTCAGGTGGTGTTGAGCTCCCGGTAGACGGCGGGCACGACGCGCCGGAGATAGCGACCGAGGCGGACGAACGACCTCCCGGTCTGCCGGAAGCGGTACGAGATCGGAACCTCGGCGTACCGGTATCCCTTCGCCAGGAGGTCGAGCGTCAGCACCTGCGCGTAGTTGAAGTCGTGGATCACCTCCGCGTCGCGCGCCGCCTCGGGCGCGAAGGCGCGGTAGCCGCTCTGCCCGTCGCTGATCGGGCGGCGCGCCACGAAGCGCAGCAGACGGGTCAGGAGGACGTTGCCGAGCAGACGGTGGGGCAACATGCGGCGGGGTGAGCCGGCGAAGCGGCTGCCGACGACGTAGTCGGCGTCGCCGCGCAGGATCGGCGCGACCAGCCGGTCGAGCTCCTCGGGCGCGTACTCGCCGTCTGCGTCGCAGAACGCGATCGCAGCCGCGCCGCGGTTCACGCCCTCGGCGAGGCCGGCGCGCACGGCTGCCCCCAGGCCGCGGTTCGCGGAGAACGAGATGACGCGCGCGCCGGCGCGGCGCGCCGCGGTGGCGGTGGCGTCGTTCGAGCCGTCGTCGACGACGATCACCTCCACGGGGTGGCCGAGGATCGTCCGGGGGGCGCGGCGCACGACCCCTCCGACCGCCTGCTCCTCGTCGTGCGCCGGGAGGAAGAGGACGATCGGGGCGTCGTCGCGGACCACGCGCGGGACCCTCGCCCGCTCCTGGGGCGGCGGGAGGCGCAGCCGTCCGAGCGCGCCGGGGGAGGGGACGAAGAGCGCTATCGCGCCGGTGATCAACGCATATGCGGTCTTGAGCGCGTGCGCCGCGATCGCCACGGAGAGCGCCGCGCCGGCCGGCGCGCCGAGGGCGACCATGGCGGCCGTGGCGGCGGCCTCGTAGGTGCCGATGCCGCCGGGGGCGACCGCGAGCACCTGCGCCGCGATCGTCACCGCGGTCACGAGCACGGCGTCGGCGGGGGAGAGGTCGATGCCTGCCCAGCGGGCCGCCTGCCAGATCACGGCGCTCTCGAGGAGCCAGGACACCGTCGCCGCGGCCGCAACTACGCCGGCGGATCGGCCGAGGCGAAGGCCTCTCCCGCCGTCGAGGCGGCGCAGCCACCACAGGCCGGCGAGCCACAGCGCCCCGGCGGGGAGCGCGGGTATCCAACCGGATATGCCTAGCCTTGCCAGGAGGGCGGGGCCGAATGTTGCCGCCAGCCCGGCGACCGCCAGCACGTCGGCGGCCCGGAGCATCACCGTCGAGGCGGTCGCCGTGGAGAACGGGATCCGTGCCCGCCGCACGACGCTCGTGACGCGCAGCGCCTCGCCCAAGCGGAGGGGGAGGACGTGGTTCCCCGCGAGCGAGACGTGGATGGCGGCCAGGGCATGCCCGAACGAGAGCCCGTGGACGATCCGGCTCCAGACGGCCGCGCGCAGCGCGAACGCGCCGGTGTAGGCGGCGAGCGCGGCGGCCGCGCCCCCGGGTGAGGCGAGCGCGCTCCGCCACGTGCGCCCGAGCGCCCCGAGGTCGGCGCTCCGTACGACCACGACGACGGCGACCGCGAAGAGAAGCATCCCGACGCCCGCCACGATGCGGCGCCTCTGAGCCACCCGTCCTCCCGGAGGTGAGACGACCCTTACGGATATAGTTAGGCGTACCTTACATCGACCGACGGAGGCGAAGTCTTGGTCCGCATCCCGACCCTGCTGCTCGCGGCCGCCGTTGCCGTCGCCGGGTCCGCGTGCACCGGTGGACGCGAGGCGCTCACGATCTACTCCGGGCGCGACGAAGCCCTCGTCGGCCCTCTCCTCGAGCGTTTCTCGGAGGAGCGGGGCGTGCCGATCGACGTCCGCTACGGCGATTCCGCCGATCTCGCCCTCCTGATCGCGGAGGAAGGCGATGACGGCCCCGCCGACGTCTTCCTCTCGCAGTCACCCGGACCCGTCGGCTACCTCGACGAGCAAGGCCGGTTGGCAGACCTCCCGGCGTCCTTGCTCGGCAAGGTCGAGCCTCGGTTCGAGGCGGACGACGGGCGCTGGGTCGGCCTCACCGCGCGTCAGCGCGTGCTCGTCTACAACGAACGTCTCGTCGACGACGCGGAGCTGCCGGACTCGGTCTTCGATCTCGCCGACGAACGGTACCGGGGGAAGGTGGCCCTCGCGCCGACCAACGGCTCGTTCCAGGATTTCGTCAGCGCGATGTCGCTCGTCGAGGGCGAGGATGCCACGCGCTCATGGCTCGAGGGTATGGAACGCAACGAGGCCGTCACCTACGCCGACAACAACTCGATCGTCGACGCGGTCGCGCGGGGCGAGATCCCGATGGGGCTCGTGAACCACTACTACAACTACCGTTTCCTCGAGCAGGACCCGTTGCTGCCGAGCCGCAACTACGTCTTCCCCGATGGTGACATCGGGTCGCTGCTGATCGCGTCGACCGTCAGTGTGCTGGAGACATCCGATCAACCGGACATCGCCGAAGAGTTCGTCGAGTTCATGCTGTCGACGGAGGCACAGGAGTACTTCGCAGGGGAAACGTTCGAGTACCCGCTCGTGCGGGGCGTCTCGCCTTCCGCCGAGCTGCCTCCGCTCGACGCGCTGAACGCGCCGGAGTTCGACATCAGCCGCCTCGGCGGCGCGCTCGAGCGAACGACGCGTCTCATCGCCGAGAGCGGGCTGCTCGACTAGTGCGACCGGCCGCCGAAGCCGCCGGCGTGCCGGCGGCTCCGAACCGGCGTCGCGAGCGGCCTTCGCCGGGTTTGCAGGCGACGGGAGCGGCCGTGGCGCTCCTCTTCGCCGCGCCGCTCGCGTACCTCGTGGTGCGCAACCTGCGGGACCCCGTCTTCTGGGGAGTGGTGACGTCGCGGGCGGCACTGGTGCCGTTGCTGAAGAGCGTCCTGCTCGCCGGCGCTGTCGCGGGGGGTGCGACCGTGATCGGAACGGCGGCCGCGTGGTTCGTCGCGCGGACGGACGTCCCGGCGCGCCGGCTCTGGCGCGTCCTGCTCCCGCTCCCGCTCGTGATCCCGTCCTTCATCGGCGCGTTCGTTCTGCTCGCGGCTTTCGCGCCCGGAGGTCTGCTCGAGGTTGCGCTGCGGCCGCTGGGTCTGCAGCCGGGGAGCCTGCGCGGGTTCTGGGGATCGTTCACCGTCCTGACGTTGTTCACCTATCCGTACGTCTATCTGCTCGCGCAGGCGCGCTTCCGGCAGCTCCCGCCGTCACTCGAAGAGTCGGCGCGGCTGCTGGGACGCGGTCCGCTCGGGACGTTCTTCACCGTCGTGGTGCCCCAGGCACGAAGCGCGATCCTCGCCGGCAGCCTCCTCGTGTTCCTCTACACGGTCAGCGACTTCGGGGTCGTCCAGCTGCTCCGCTACAACACCTTGACGCGGTCGATCTACGCAACGCGCCTTTTCGACCGCCCCGCATCGCTCGCGCTGAGCCTGCTGCTCGCCCTCCTGGCTTTGGGCGTGGTTGCGCTCGAGCGCGCCGTCGCCGGCCGGCGGACGGTCCGGTCGCCGAGGGGAACCCGGCCGCTCGAGATGCGCCTCGGCGGATGGCGGCCGGCCGCCTTCGCGTTCCTCGGCGGGCTGGTCACCCTCTCGCTGATCGTTCCGGTGGGAGTCCTCGCGTGGTGGGCGGTGCGGGGGGCGGCGCGCGGCGCCCCCCGCAC
>DATLFS010000132.1:0-3788 GCA_035540935.1 Actinomycetota bacterium | reverse complement strand
ACTGCAAGATCATCGCGGGGTCGGCCAACAACCAGCTCGCCGACGACACGCACGGCGACAAGCTACGCGACCTGGGGATCCTCTACGCGCCCGACTTCGTCATCAACGCGGGCGGCCTCATCAACGTCGAAGACGAGCTTCGAGGTTACGACCGCGAGCGCGCGATGAAGAAGGTCGAGGGCATCTACCGCGGGCTGCAGATGATCTTCACGATGGCGCGCGAGCGCAACCTATCGACGGCGCGCGCGGCGATGGAGTTCGCCGAGTCGCGGATCCGCAAGATCAGCCGGATCCGCCTGGTCCGGACGGCCGAATACGGTCCGCCCACCTTCTGAGGGAAATATGAATACAGACCTCATCCGCTACATGGGCGACGGGCGCGAGATGCCCGATGCGCCGCCGCCGGAGGGCCTCACCGAGAAAGATCTCGTGATGCTCTACCGCTGGCTTGTGCTCCTGCGCACGTTCGACGAGCGCGCCGTCGCGCTTCAGCGGCAGGGCCGCATCGGTACCTACGCGCTGTACTGGGGTGAGGAGGCGACGCAGGCGGGCGCCCTCTACGCGCTCGACGAGACCGACTGGGTCTTCCCCTCGTATCGCCAGAACTCGATCGCGATGCTGCGCGGGGTGGCGCCGGCCGTCATCCTCGCTTGGTGGCGCGGCTACGGCGGTACGCACGGCTTCTACAACACCCGCGAGCACCGCACCGGGCCGATCTGCGTTCCGATCGCGACGCACCTGCCGCATGCGGTCGGGGTGTCGTGGGCGGCGAAGATGCGAGGCGAGCCGACGGCCGGCCTGGCGTGGTTCGGCGACGGCGCGACCAGCGAGGGCGACTTCCACGAGGCGATGAACTTCGCCAGCGTCTTCAAGACCAACACGATCTTCTTCTGCGTGAACAACCAGTGGGCGATCTCGACGCCGATCACACGCCAGATGGCGACCGACACGATCGCGGTGAAGGCGCGCGCCTACGGCATGCCGAGCGTGCGCGTCGACGGCTTCGACCCGATCGCCTGCTGGAAGGTGACGCGGGATGCGGTCGAGCGAGGCCGCGCCGGAGACGGCCCCACGCTGATCGAGGCCTACTGCTACCGGATCGGCCCCCACGGGACCGCCGACGACCCACGGCTCTACCGCGACGAGGCCGAAGCCGAGAAGTGGCGGCCGCTCGAGCCGGTCGGGCGCATGGGCGCCTACCTCACTCGTCACGACATCCTGAAGCCGCACGAGCTCGAGAGCATCAAGGCGGAGGCGAAGACGTCGATCAACGAGGCCGTCGCCGAGATGGAGGCGATCGAGCACCCCGGACTTGAGATCCTCTTCGATCACACCTATGCCGGCGGACGACCCTGGACCTTCGACGAAGGTCTCGAGGAGCTGAGGGCGGTCGGTCAGCGCGAGGTCGTGAAGCCGCTCAACGCCCCGAGCGCGGAGCACGGAGGCAACGCCTGATGGCCGGCAAGACCATGGTCGAGGCGCTCAACCTGGCTCTCCACCAAGCGATGGAGGCGGACGACCGCGTGGTGGTGCTCGGCGAGGACGTCGCTCGCACCGGCGGGGTCTTCCGCGTCACGCAAGGGCTCCTCGACCGCTTCGGCGAGGACCGGATCATCGACACGCCTCTGGCCGAAGCCGGCATCGTCGGAACGGCCATCGGGATGTCAATCTACGGGATGCTCCCGGTGGTCGAGATCCAGTTCGACGCCTTCGTCTATCCGGGGTTCGAGCAGATCGTCGTGCACGCGGCGCGCTACGCGTGGCGGACGCAGGGGCAGGTGCCGGCTTCGATGGTCATCCGGATCCCCTACGGCGGCGGCGTTCGCGCCCCCGAGCTGCACTCGGACTCGCCCGAAGCGTTCTTCGTCCACACGCCGGGCCTCAAGGTCGTATGCCCGACTACGCCGCAGGACGCGCGCGACATGCTCCTCGCGTCGATACACGACCCCGACCCGGTGATCTTCATGGAGCCGAAGCGCATCTACCGCGCCGGGAGGCAGGAGTTCCCCGAGGATCCGCCCTTCTCACTGGCGGACGGCGGCGCGCCGAAGGACTTCCTGGCGAAGGCTCGCATCGCACGGGAAGGCGACGGGCTCGCGATCATCACCTACGGCGCGACGGTGCCGCTCTCGGTCGAAGCGGCGGACCGCCTCGCAGAGGAACGCGGGATCGAGGCGCGGGTCGTCGACCTCAGGTCGCTCTACCCGCTCGACGTCGAGACGATCGTCACCGCTGCGAGCGAGTGCGGCCGTGCGCTGGTCGTGCACGAGGCGCCGCGGACCGCCGGACTCGGCGCCGAGGTCTCGAGCCTCATCCACGAGCGGGCGATCCTCGACTTGGAGGCACCCGTCATGCGCGTGACGGGCTTCGACGTGCCCTTCCCGCAGTTCGCAAACGAGGACGACTACCTGCCGTCGGTCGACCGCATCCTGCTCGGCGCGCGCAAGGTCCTCGACTTCTGATGCCCGACTTCCGGCTCCCCGACCTGGGTGAAGGCGTCACCGAAGGCGAGATCGATCGCTGGCTCGTCAAGGAAGGCGACGTCATCGACGAGGACACGCCGCTCGTCGAGATCATCACGGACAAGGCGACCGCGGAGATCCCGTCCCCGTTCGCCGGCACCGTCGTCCGCATCCACCACGGCGAGGGCGAGGTCGTTCCGGTCGGGAACGTGCTGATAACGATCGGCGACGCCTCCGAAGCGACGCAGTCCGACGACCTCCTCGACACCGCCGCGACCGAGGCGAGGGTCCCGTCGGCGCCGCCTCCTCCGCCACCGCGCGAAGAGATGGCCGCTCCGGCCGAGCCGGTGTCCACCGGCAACGGCAAAGTGAAGGCGATGCCGCCGGTGCGGAAGCTGGCGCGCGACCTCGGCGTCGACCTGACGGCCATCTCAGGGTCCGGACCCGAGGGGCGCATCCTCCGCGAAGACGTGGAGGCGGCCGCGTCGGCGAAGGCGCCGACGACACGCACGCAGGTGGCCGCCGAGCCACGGCGCGCCGGGACGAGGATCCCGATGCGCGGCGTGCGCCGGATGATCGCCGAGAAGATGCTCGAGGCGCACCGGTCGATCCCGCCGGTGACCCACGTCGAGGAATGCGACGTGACGGCTCTCGACGACACGCGGCGCGCCCTGAACGAGCGCTACCCGGACAGGCCGAAGCTCTCGTACCTGCCGTTCATCATCACCGCGACGGTCAAGGCGCTCCGCGCCTTCCCCGAGCTCAACTCTTCGCTCGACGATGAGGCGCAGGAGATCGTCCTGCACGACCACATCAACATCGGCTTCGCCACCGACACTCCGCAGGGCCTCGTCGTGCCCGTCATCAAGGACGCGGACCAGAAGACGCTCCACGACCTCGCCGGCGACCTACAACGGCTCGCCGCCGACGCGCGCGAGGGGCGCATCAAGGCGGACGAGCTGCGCGGTGGGACGTTCACGATCACGTCGCCGGGCAAGTTCGCCGGTCTCATGGCGACGCCCATCATCATGGCCCCTCAAGCCGCGATCCTCGGGGTGCACCGCGCGGTGGAGCGCCCGTGGGTCGTCGACGGGCAGATCGTGATCCGAAAGATCATGAACATCTCGGTGACGTTCGATCACCGAGTGATGGACGGCATGAGCGCGGCGCGCTTCAACCAGGAGATCGTGGCGCTGCTCGAGAACCCGGCGCTGCTCTTCTACGACGCCTGATCGGTCGGTCGATGGGTGCGGTCGAGCGGCCGATCAGGCGTCGTAGAAGAGCAGCGCCGGGTTCTCGAGCAGCGCCACGATCTCCTGGTTGAAG
>DATLFS010000131.1:0-2875 GCA_035540935.1 Actinomycetota bacterium | reverse complement strand
CCCCAGCGCATCGGGTCCGCTGCTCCGGTCGGCGGCGGCAGATACTCCGCCATGATCCGGCGCATCTGGTGATTGATGCCGCCTTCGGCCCACGACGTCAGCCCGACGACCCCGCCCGCGGCCACCCTCGTCAGCTCAGTGGCGACCAGCTCGTGGCGCGGGGCGAAGATCGCGCCGAAGCAAGACGTGACGACGTCGAAGGAGCCGTCGGCGAACGGGAGGTCCTCCGCGTTGGCTTCACCCCATTCCACGGCGAGTCCCGCCTCGACCGTTCTCGCGCGGCCCTTCTCGATCATGACGGGGGAGAGGTCCGTGGCCGTCACGCGCGCGCCGCGGCGTGCCGCCTCGAGGGCCACGTTCCCCGTCCCGGCGGCGACGTCGAGCACACGTTGCCCCTCCGAGACGGCGCATGCCTCGACGAGCGCTGCTGCGGCGGGTTCGAGGCGACGTGCGATGTGCTCGTACTCCCCGAGACCCCACAGCGTGCGGCTTCGTTCGATCACCTCGTCGGTCACAGGCGCTCCTTCTCAGGGTGAAGAGGCGCCAGTTTAGGCTGCGCCCAATGTCTTCTCCGGTCCGCACGCGCATAGCCCCCGCGCCGAGTGGCTCGATCCACGTGGGTAACGCCCGCACCGCCCTCTACAACTGGTTGTTCGCGCGGCATCACGGCGGTGTATTCGTGCTGAGGATCGAGGACACGGACGCGAAGAGGGTCGCCGACGAGCACGTAGCCGCGGTGCTCGAGGACCTTCGCTGGCTCGGCCTGGAGTGGGACGAGGGTCCGGAGGTCGGCGGTCCGCATGGGCCCTATCGCCAGAGTGAGCGCGCCGCGGACTATCACGCGGCGGCAGAGAAGTTGATCGCCGACGGCCGCGCCTACCGGGACTACCTCACGAGCGGGGAGCACGACGAGCTCCGCGCGAAGGCGCAGTCGGAGCGACAGCCGTGGCGTTTCTCGGAGTGGGTCAGAGAGCGCAACGCGGAGCGGCGGGAGGCTCACGAGGCCGAGGACAGGCCGTATGCGATCCGCTTCCTGGTACCCCAGGACCGGACGATCGCGTTCTCCGACGTTGTGCGGGGCGAGGTGGCGACGGACACCCGCAACATCGGCGACTTCATCATCGTGCGATCGGACGGAACCGCGACCTACATGCTGGCGGTGACGATCGACGACCTCGCGATGGACATCACGCACGTGATCAGGGGCGAGGATCTGATGGCCGCGACGCCGCGACAGCTGTTGCTGCGGGAGGCGCTCGGCGCGCCGCAAGAGCCGGTCTTCGCCCACCTGCCGCTGTTGGTCGACGAGCGCGGACGACCTCTCTCGAAGAGGTGGGGCGACGTCTCGGTCGGGGCGTACCGCGAACGCGGGTATCTGCCCGAGGCGATGGTCAACTACCTCGCCCTGCTCGGGTGGAGCTACGACGATCGCACGAACGTCTTCTCCGTCGACGAGCTGATCGAGAGGTTCTCGCTCGAGCGCGTCGGGCGTAACCCGGCGGCGTTCGATGTGAACAAGCTCGAGTGGCTGAACGGCCACTACATCAGGGAGAAGCCGCCGGAGCTCCTGGCGGACGCGCTCGCGCCTTTCTGCGAGAGGGAGGGGATCGACGTTTCGACCCCCGATAATCGAGCGACGCTCGCGACCGTCGTGCCGTTGCTGAGCGAGAGGCTGAAGCGTCTGGACGAGGCGCCGGGCATGATCCGCTTCCTGTTCGTGGACGACGTCGCGCCGGACGACAAGGCCGCGGCCGCGATAGAGGGCGAATCCGACTACTTGCGCGCCGCGGCGGATGCGCTCGACGCGGTGGAGGAGTGGTCGGCCGCCGCGGTCGAGGCGGCGCTGCGCGCTCTCGCCGAGAGCCGCGGCCTCAAGCCGCGCAAGGCGTTCCAGCCGATACGCGCCGCGGTCACTGGGACGCTCGTTTCGCCCCCGTTGTTCGAGTCGCTCGAGATCCTCGGGCGCGCCCGCACCGTGACCCGTCTCAGAAGGTTCGTCTAGTATCCTCGGACGCCGCTGCGCCGCCGGCGCAGCCCGCTTTTCCCGGTGGGGCGTGGGGTAACCTGGCAGCCCGGCGGATTCTGGTTCCGCTAGTCCTGGTTCGAATCCAGGCGCCCCAGCGATACGGCGGTGCGGTAAACTGCACCCCCGTTGCGAGGCCCGGTAGTCTAGTTGGCCTAGGACGCCGCCCTCTCAAGGCGGAGATCACGGGTTCGAATCCCGTCCGGGCTACCCTGGGGTGCGCGTGGCCCCGCAGCGCCGGCGCAGGTTGCGCCGGCGTCGACGCGTCCGGCACGGCGCGCGAGGACTAAGGAGCAGCCATGAACAGCATCGACCTGGTGGAGCGGCCGTACCTGCGGGACGACGTGCCTGAGTTCCGTCCGGGCGACACCGTCCGCGTTCACGTCCGCGTGGTCGAGGGTGAGCGAGAGCGGATCCAGGTCTTCGAGGGGATCGTGATCCGCCGGCAGGGAAGTCGCCTCTCGGCGACCTTCACCGTCCGCAAGATCTCCTTCGGCGTGGGCGTCGAGAGGACGTTCCCCGTCCATTCGCCGATGATCGGCAAGATCGAGGTCGTCACCCGTGGCCAGGTGCGGCGCGGCAAGCTCTACTACCTCCGCTCGCGCGTCGGCAAGAAGGCGACGAAGATCAAAGAGCGCCGCGAGGCGTAGAGCTCCTACTCGTTGCGCGAACTCTCGGCTTCACCGTCGTCGCATCCGCCCGATCCCGGCGCGCCCGGCGATCCGGCAGCACCCCGCGGTCGCGGCGCGAAACGACGACGTCCCTTCTGGCGAGAACTGCCGGTCCTCGTCGTCGTGGCCTTCGCGGTGGCGCTGCTCATCAAGTCCCTCCTCGTCCAGGCCTTCTTCATCC
>DATLFS010000130.1:0-23076 GCA_035540935.1 Actinomycetota bacterium | reverse complement strand
CCTCCCTCTCGTTCAGGACGGTGACCTCTTCGGTCTCCGGGTCGACCTCGATCTCCTGGGCGAACACCGTCACCTCGCCCGAGTCGGGATCGACGACCGCCCTCGCTCCCTGCGTCTCGTCGGCGTTCATCATCCGCAGATACGCGGATGCGAGCGCCTTCTCGATCGCCTCGACGAGCGTGTCGAAGGAGATGCCTCGCTCCCTCTCGAGCTCCCGCAGCGAATCCATGGGGATCTTCATCTCGCCCGTCCCTTTCTCGTCATCTCCATTCGAACACCGTCCGCGCCGAGCGCACCGCCCGGTAGGGCACCTCCACAGCTCCGTCCGCCGTCTCGATCGTCACGGCCTCATCGCCTGCGCCCCGGATCACGCCGTCGATCCGATGACCCTCCGGCACGAGCGGCTCCACCGTCTTCACGACCACCTGTTTCCCGGTCGACAGCCGGAAATGCTCCGGCTCCTTGAGCGGGCGCTCGAGCCCGGGAGACGACACCTCGAGGGTGTAGCGGCCCGGGATCGGATCGCGGAGGTCGAGGCCCCGGGAGAGCTCCTCCGAGACGGCCGCGACGGTGTCGAGATCGACGCCGCCGTCCGCGTCCACGAAGACCCGCACGACCGCAGAACCGGGGCGGCCCGACATCTCGACGTCCCAGACTCGCAGGGAACGGCGGCCGGCGACGGCTTCGGCGAGGTCCCTGACCTCTTCCAGCGCCCCCACATCGGCCCCCTTGGCTACCCCTCAACGACGAAGCCCCTCCGGGAGGGGCTTCGCTCGTCACGTCGTGATCGTGCCCTGTCGCGGACACGCCCCGAGCGTTTTCCCTGCTCAGAGCCCGTTTACGGTACCACACCTCCGGGTGGGGAGATATCCTGGACGGCCTTCACCCACCGACAGCAACGGAGACGCCCCATGGCCAAGAAGGGACGCAAGCGGCGCACACGGCGCAAGAACAAGGCGAACCACGGCAAGCGTCCGAACGCCGGCCGCAAGGGCTGAGCGGCGCGCCGCCTAGTCCGGCGCGCCCATCCCGATCTTGAGCGGCGCGCCGCGGCGCGCCGCTCCTTTCACGACGCTGGGCGCGCCCTCGGCGCCGCCCGCGGTGCGGATCTCCTCCGCGACCTCCAGTGCCTTCTCGATCAGAGCATCGACCAGCCGGTCGTGCGGCACCCAGCCGATCTGCTTCCCCTTGGCGAACAGCAGGCCGCGCCCGGGTCCGGCGGCGATGCCGATATCGGCGTCGCGCGCCTCTCCCGGACCGTTGACCTCACACCCCATGACCGCGATCTGCATCGGCGGCAGGTCGAGTTCTGAGATCCGCTCCTCGACCTCCTCCGCGAGGGCGAAGACGTCGAGCTCCGCGCGCCCGCAGGAGGGGCAGGCGACGAAGTCGAAGCCGCTCTCCCTGAGCCCCAGGCTCTGAAGGATCTGCTTGCCGAGCACGACCTCCTCGACCGGGTCGGCCGTGAGCGAGACGCGGATCGTGTCCCCGATACCCTCCGCCAGGAGCGTCCCGATCCCGATCGCGCTCTTGACGACGCCCTGCTTCGGCGTCCCCGCCTCGGTAACGCCGAGATGGAGCGGGACGTCGGTCTTCGCCGCCAGCATCCGGTACGCCGCGATCATCTCGGGGACGTTCTGGTGCTTCACCGAGACCTTTATGTCGCGGAAGCCGTGCTCCTCGAGCAGGGCGATCTCGTGGAGCGCGCTCTCGACGAGCGCGGCCGCGGTGGGTCTCCCGTAGCGTTCGATCAGCCGCTTGTCGAGGCTGCCGGCGTTCACCCCGATACGGATGGGGATGCCGCGCTCCCGGCAGGCATCCGCCACCTCCTTCACGTGCTTGGGGTTCCTCATGTTCCCGGGGTTCACCCGCAAGCCGTGGACGCCGGCTTCGACCGCGAGGAGCGCCAACCGCACGGAGAAGTGGATGTCGGCGACGATCGGCACGCCGCCCTCCTGCACGATCGTCGGCAGCGCGCGGGCGTCGGCCTCGTGGGGGACGGCGACACGGACGATGTCGGCGCCCTGCGTCGCCAGCGCGTGGACCTGGATCAGCGTGGCGCCGACGTCCTCGGTCTTGGTCGTGGTCATCGACTGGATCGACACCGGCGCTCCGCCGCCCACGGGGACGCGGCCGACGTGGATCCGGCGCGACGGGCGGCGGGGTGTCAGGTTCCCCTGGTCTTGCGTCTGCATGCCGTCAGTCTAGGGGGGCGTGGGGGCTCGCCGGGCCTCAGAAGGGCAGTTGGACCGGGCGCGCGAGGTCGAGGTAGAGCACCGCGAGGAACAGCACGACGAAGAACGAGATGACCGCGGCCGCCAGCGGGATCAGCTTCCTGACGTCGACCGCCTTGCCGGTCACGGCCTCCCATGCGAGAACGGCGAGATGCCCCCCGTCCAGCGGCGGGAGCGGAAGAAGGTTCATCAGCCCCACGAAGATCGTGAACGACACGATCAGCCCGATGAAGTTCAGCCAGTCCCCCGCCTGGATCGTGGCGCCCGCGATACGACCGGCGCCGACGAGGCCGAGAGGGCCTTCCGTCGGCTGCCGCTCGCCCTCCCCGGTCAGCGCCTCCCACAACGTCCCGTCGAAGACCATCGAGAAGACCTCGCCGATGCCGGTCACCGACAGCGTCGTCAGCTCCCACGTCTGTCCCGCGGCCTCCGCGATCGCGCCGCCGAGCCCCTCCTTGCGGAACTCCGGCTCGGGCGAGACACCAAAGAAGCCTCCCTCCGTGCCTCCGGCCGGCGGCTCCGGGGCGCGCCCGCCCGGGGGCGCGTACGCGACCACGTTCCCCTCGGCGTCGAACACCGCGGTCCCGAGGCGCGCGGCTACCGTCCGGCGTTCCCCGTCGCGCTCGACCGTGAGCGTGATGTCCTCTCCCGCGCGGTCCTTTATGTAGGACGAGACCTCGTCCCACGACTCCACGCCGCGCCCATCGAGGGCCAGGATGCGATCGCCCGAGCGGAGGTCGGTCTCGCCCGCCGGGGTCGTCTCGCCGCCGAGCGACTCCGTCACCTGCGCCACGGTCGTCGTCGCCTCGCCGGTGGGGAAGCCGATCGCGACTGCCGCCACGACCAGCAGGACGAAGGCCACGAGCCAGTGGGTAGCGGAGCCTGCCACCAGGACGAGAGCGCGCTGCCAGCGCGGCTTGTTCGGATAGGAGCGCGGCACGTCGGCGGCCTCCACCTGCTCGTAGGGGTTCATGCCGACGATCTTCACGAAGCCGCCGAGCGGAAGAGCCTTCACGCCGTATTCGGTCTCGCCCCTCGTGGTCGACCACAAGGTGGGGCCGAATCCGACGAAGAACTTGGTCGCCTTGAAGTCGAACGCCTTGGCCACCAGGAAATGGCCCGCCTCGTGGATCATCACGACGACGAGGATCGCGGCGACGAACAACAGGACGCCGGTCATCGCTCCTCCCCCGCCGGCGCCGGCAGGTCGAGGATCGCCCCGCGGTTGGCGCGCCGGATGACACCCGGATCGCTCCGGAGAGCCGCACTTCGCTCACGAACGAGCCGGCGCGCTTCTCCGCGAGCCCAAGCGTCGACCTCGAGCACCTCGTCGAGGTCGGTGGCGTCCGCCCCCTCGTGGCTCTCCAGCACCCCCTCGACGACCTCGGTGATGCCCGGGAAAGGAAGGAGTCCAGTTAGGAACGCGCCCACGGCTTCCTCGTTCGCGGCGTTGAGGGCGGCGGGAAACGTCCCCCCGCGCCGCCCCGCCTCGTACGCCAGTCGCGGCGCGGGGAAGCGGTCCGTGTCGAGCGGCTCGAACTCCAGCCGCCCCGCGTCCGCGAGATCGACCGGCGGGGAGATCGGGAGGCGCGCCGGGTGGGCGAGCGCGGCGGCGATCGGGATGCGCATGTCGGCCGGAGCGACCTGCAGGATCGAGCTCCCGTCCGTGAGCTCGACGAGGGCGTGCACGAGGCTCTGCGGGTGGACGAGGATGCCGATCCGGTCGTAGTCGAGGCCGAACAGGAAGTGCGCCTCGATCACCTCGAGCCCCTTGTTCATGAGCGTGGCGCAGTCCACGGTGATCTTCGGCCCCATCGACCATGTGGGGTGGGCCAGCGCCTCCTCCGGCGTGACGTCATCAAGCACGTCACGGCGGCGGAAAGGTCCCCCGGACGCGGTGAGGACGGCCCGCGCTACGTCGTCCGGCGCGCGACCGGCGAGGCACTGCGCGAGGGCCGCATGCTCCGAATCGACGGGGATGATGCTCGCTCCCGTCCGGCGCGCCGCGGCGAGGCACAGCTCACCTCCGGCGATCAGGCTCTCCTTGTTCGCGAGCGCCAGTGTCGTCCCCCGGCCCAACGCCGCCAGTGATGCGCGCAGCCCGGCCGCGCCGACGATCGCGTTCAGCACCACGTCGGCCTCGTCGAGCGCGGCGAGATCGATCGCACCCTCCGTCCCCAACGCCACGTGCGGGACGCGGTGCGCCTCGGCCTGCGCGGTAAGGGTCTCCTCGTCTCGACCCGCGGCGGCGCCGATGAGGCGGAAGCGATCGGGGGCCGAGGCGATCACGTCGAGCGCCTGGCGTCCGATGGAGCCGGTCGACCCGAGGACGACTACGTTCCGGGGCGCGCTCACCGATGCATTCTCACACGCAGCGAAGAGGGTCCCGGCCTAGAAGACGACGGCACGAAGGTAGAGCAGCACAGCCGGCGCGCAGAAGATGATGGCGTCGAGGCGGTCCAGCATCCCGCCGTGGCCGGGCAGCATGCGGCCCGAGTCCTTGATGCCGAGCTCCCGCTTGACCATCGACTCCGCGAGGTCGCCCGCCGGCGCGAGCAAGCCGATCAGCGCGCCCATCCCGACGCCGGCGGCGACGCCGATGTCGTCGATCAGCCATCCCGCCGTCGCGCCGCCTGCCACGGATGCGACGAACCCGCCGGCGAAGCCCTCCCACGATTTGCCGGGCGAGATCGACGGCGCGAGCTTGTGCCGCCCGAACGAGGTTCCGGTGAAGAACGCGCCGACGTCGCCGACGGCGGTCACGAGAACGTGCGCGACCAAGAGGTTGAGTCCCGAGGGGAGCGTCAGCATCGCGACCGCGGCCGCGCCGCCGCCGCCGATCCAGACGAGCGCCAGGATCGCCCAGGCGACGTCGGTCGCCGGGCTCGCTCCGCGCCCCGGCGACAATCCCAGGACGAACGAGCCGAGGATGCCGGCCGCCGCCGCGGCCAACAGATAGCCGCTCTCGTCGGGCCGCAGGTAGGCCGCGAGCAGCATCGCGACGCACACCGCCATTTCGAACGTCACCACGACCTTCCGTCGCCGCGCCCGCAGGGCTTCC
This sequence comes from Actinomycetota bacterium, assembly GCA_035540935.1. Classification (GTDB taxonomy): domain Bacteria; phylum Actinomycetota; class CADDZG01; order CADDZG01; family WHSQ01; genus DATLFS01. The sequence goes on along the minus strand of DATLFS010000130.1, from coordinate 17,781 downwards.
AGCAGCTCGTACAGAGCGAGGACCACGACCAACAGCGCGAGGACGAAGAAACCGTCGGGCCCTGCGACGTAAGCGACCGCGATCAGGCCGAGCAAGACCAGCGCGGTTCCCACCGCTTGAGGCAGGTTGCGGCCGCGGGCGCGCGGCGAGGTCGTCACATGCGGTCCCTCGGACGGCGACGTCACGCCGTCTAGACCTCGGAGAGTTCCTGCTCCTTGCGCTTCAGGTGCGCATCCACCTCGGCGACGTACTTGTCCGTGAGCTTCTGGAGCTGGTTCTCGGCGCTGCGCTCTTCGTCCTCGGGCAGCGTGCCGTCCTTCTTCATACGCTCGAGCTGCTGCTTCGCGTGGCGACGGACGTTGCGAATCGCGACGCGCCCCTCTTCGGCGCGCTGATGCGCGACCTTCACCAGCTCCTTCCGCCGGTCCTCCGTGAGTTCCGGGAACGCGAGCCGGATGACGGACCCGTCGTTGTTCGGCGTGATGCCGAGGTCGGACGCCAGGATGGCCTTCTCGATGGTGCCGATGCTGTTCGGGTCATAGGGAGAGATGACCAGCAGCCGTGGTTCGGGGACCGAGAGGTTCGCCACCTGGTTGAGGGGCACCTGGGTTCCGTAATAGTCGACGGTGATGCGGTTGAGGATCGCCGGCGTCGCGCGGCCGGAGCGGATCGACGCCAGCTCCTCGGCGTTGACCGCCACCGCCTTCTTCATCTTCTCTTCGGCGTCCTGGAGCACTTCGCTCTTCGATTCCATCTCGCCCCCTAGGTCGCGTCGGCGTGAACCAACGTCCCGACCTCTTCGCCCGACAGCACCTTCACGATGTTGCCGGCCTTGAGGTTGAAAACGATGATCGGAAGACGATTGTCCATGCACAACGAGATCGCGGTCGAGTCCATGACCTTCAGACCGCGATTCAGCACCTCGATATACGGCAGGGAATGGAACATCTGCGCGTCGGGGTTCACCTGTGGATCCGAGTCATAGACTCCGTCGACCTGAGTCGCCTTGAGGATCGCGTCGGCTCCGATCTCGAGCGCGCGCAACGCCGCGGTCGTGTCGGTCGAGAAGTACGGATTCCCCGTGCCGCCGGCGAAGATGACGACACGGCCCTTCTCGAGGTGTCTCATCGCGCGCCGGCGGATGTACGGTTCCGCCAGCTCCTGCATCCAGATCGCCGTCTGGACGCGCGTCTGCACACCTTCCTTCTCGAGCGCGTCCTGCAGGGCCAGCGAGTTGATCACCGTCGCCAGCATGCCCATGTAGTCGGCCGTGGTTCGGTCGGTCCCTTGAGCCGACGCCGACAAGCCACGGATGATGTTGCCGCCGCCGACCACGATGCCGAGCTCCACGCCGAGGTTCTTCGCGTCGGCGACTTGCCGCGCGATCGACGCGACGATCCTCGGATCGATGCCGAACCCATGCGAGGTGTCGGCGAACGCCTCTCCGGACAGCTTTAGAAGGACCCTCCGGTATTTCGAGGTGGACTCTGCTCCCGCGGCCATAGAGCCCTAGCCGAGGCTCTCGCCGACCCGGATGCGGCAGAACCGGCCGATCATGATGTTCTCGCCCATCGAGGCCTTGGCCTCTTCGATGAGCTGCGAGATCGTCTTGGACTTGTCCTGGATCCACTCTTGATCCAGGAGGACGTTCTCCTTGTAGAAGCCCTCCAGCTTTCCGGCGACGATCTTCTCGATCACGTTGTCGGGCTTTCCGGTGTCCTTCGCCTGCTTGGCGTAGATCGCAGACTCCTCGTCGATGATCGCCTGAGGAACCTCATCGCGCACCGTCCACCGAGGATCCGCGAACGAGATGTGCATCGCTACGTCCTTCGCGAGCCGCTCGAAGGCCTCCGTCTTCGCCACGAAGTCGGTCTCGCAGTTCAGCTCCACCATGACCCCCAGCTTGGCGGGGTAATCCGGCTGCGGCTTGTGGAGGTAGGCATAGATGATGCCTTCGCCGGTGGACCGCCCCGTCTTCTTGGCGGCCGAAGCGATCCCCTTCTCACGCAGGAGCCTCTTCGCCGCGTCGAGGTCACCCGCGGACTCCTGAAGGGCCCGCTTGGCGTCCATCATCCCGGCCCCGGTCGCGTCGCGGAGCGCCTTGACGTCCTTAGCGCTGATCTCAGCCATCTTCATCGCACCTTTCGCATGTCGCGTCTTCGTCCGTCGCGTTACGACTCGTCCTGCGCAGGGGTGACCGCTGCGGCTTCGTCACCGGTAGCGCTCTGCTCCGCCTGATCGCCGGCCTGGTTCCTCTCGGCCGCCGCCTGCTCCTCGGCCTCGAGCTGGAGCTCCCACTCCGCCTTCGGCTGTGCTGCCGCGCCGGGCAGCACCTCTTCGGGTGCCGCCGCGGCCTCGCCTCCGCCGGTCGTGGCTCCGTCGCCCGCCGCCGGCTCCTCACCGCGGAGCGCCTTCCCCTCGATGACGGCGTCGGCGATGATCCGCGTCAGCAGCATCCCGGACCGGATCGCGTCGTCGTTGCCGGGGATGCCGTAGTCGACGTCATCGGGGTCGCAGTTCGTGTCGAGGACGGCGATGATCGGGATGCCGAGCTTCCGCGCCTCGCGGACGGCGATCTCTTCCTTCTTGGTATCGAGGATGTAGATCGCGTCGGGCGGACGGTCGAGATCCCTGATGCCGCCCAGGTTGCGTTGGAGTTTCTCGAGCTCGCGCCGGAGCCGGAGAGCCTCTTTCTTCGGCAATCCGTCGAGGGCGCCGGAAGAGTCCATCTCCTCCAGCTCGCGCATCCGCTTGATCCGCTCGTGCATGGTGCGAAAGTTGGTCAGCATCCCGCCGAGCCAGCGGAAATTGACGTACGGCATGCCGGCGCGTTCCGCCTGCTCGCGCACCGTGTCCTGCACCTGCTTCTTCGTCGCGACGAAGAGAATGCTCCCTCCGCCGGCCACACGGTCGCGCACGAACGTGTAGGCGCGCTCGATCCCGCGCATGGTCTGCTGCAGATCCAGGATGTAGATCCCGTTGCGCTCGGTGAAGATGAAGCGCTTCATCTTCGGGTTCCAACGGCGCGTTTGATGGCCGAAATGCACACCGGCCTCGAGCAGCTGTCGCATGGTCACGACAGGCATGACGACCTCCTTCTTCGGTTGCGCCGGCCAGCGGCCGGACTCCTCCGCCTGCCGCGCCCGACCTGAGCCGGGACCGAAGCCCGTTCGCCAGACAGGCGCGAACGGAAGGCAGACGTGTGTAGTTGTGGGACGGGAGAAGGGTACCAGGAGCCGGGGCGGAGCCCCGCGCCGCGCTCAGGAGGTGGCTTCGGAGATCTTCCCCCGGAGCGCCAGAACCGCTTTGGTGTGCATCTGGCAGATGCGGGATTCGGTGACGCCGAGGACCTGGCCGATCTGAGCGAGCGTCAGCCCCTCGTAATAGTAGAGAGTCACGACGATCTTCTCGCGCTCGGGCAGGCGGTTGATCGCCCTCGCCAGGATGTCTTTCATCTCCTCGCTCTCGAACGCGTCCATCGGGCTGGCGACGCGGCTGTCCTCCAAGGTGTCCACGAGCGAGAGTCTGTCGCCCTTGTCGCCGTCGACGGTCATCAGCTCGTCGAGCGCGACGAGCGACACCGTCGAGAGTTGCGTGTAGATCGCGTTCAGATCGTCGACCGATATCCCTAACTCCTCCGCGATCTCGGCATCGGACGGTGGGCGCTTCAGCCGGTTCTCGAGTGCCGAATACGCCTTCTCGACCTCGCGCGCCTTGAAGCGCACCGAGCGAGGTACCCAATCGATCGCCCGGAGCTCGTCGATGATCGCTCCGCGGATGCGGCTGATCGCATAGGTCTCGAACTTGATGCCGCGCGAGGGCTCGTACTTGTCGATCGCGTCGATCAATCCGAAGATCCCGTACGAGATCAGGTCCGCCTGCTCGACGTTGGCCGGGAGACCCACCGCGACGCGCGCGGCGACGTACTTGACCAGCGGCGAGTAGTGCAGGATCAAACGATCCCGCGCCGCGGGACTGTCACTCGCCTTGTAGTCGCTCCACGCGGCGGCGAGATCATCGTCCCCTGCGCCGGGATCGAACGCCGGCGCCCCTCGCTCACGCTCGGGGATGGCTCTGCTCATAAACCGCTCTCAGTCGTTCGGTCGACACGTGCGTGTAGATCTGCGTCGTCGCGAGACTTTCGTGCCCCAGGAGCTCCTGCACCGCCCTCAAGTCTGCACCGTTGTCCAGCAGATGGGTAGCGAAAGAGTGCCTCAGCGCGTGCGGGCTCACCGCTGGCCTGCCCTCCGCCGTTAGGTAGCGCGACAGGAGCGCCCGGACGCTCCTCGGATTCAACCTCCGCCCCCTACTGTTCAGGAACACTGCGAACGGATCTTGCGGATGCGGCCCCCCCTTCTCGAGCAGAGAAACCCGCCCGAGCTTCAGGTATTCCTCGAGCGCGAAGCGCGCCGGCTCGGTAACGGGGATCTGCCGCTCTTTCCTCCCCTTTCCCGTCACACGTACGCGTCCACGCGCTAGGTCGACGTGGTCTAGGTCGAGGCCGCAGAGTTCCGCCACGCGCAACCCACTCCCGTACAAGAGTTCGAGGATCGCTCGATCGCGCAGCCCGGTCGGCTCGTCCCGCGGCGGCAGCTCGCAAAGGAACGCCGCGTCTTGCGCTCGAAGCACCTTGGGAAGGGGCCGATCCAGCTTGGGCGCAGGCACATCGCTCGCCGGGTTCTCGTCGACGAGGCCCCTTTCGACCGCCCAGGTGAAGAAGGACCGCAGCGCGCTCAGCTTCCGCGCCACGGACCGCCGGGCATATCCGGCGCGCGCGAGGTGGGCGACATAGCCGCGGACAAGGTTGCGGTCGACGCCCAGGAGCGTCGTCCGGCCGCGCTCGCCCAGCCACCGACCCAGCTGCCGGAGGTCGGACTCGTACGCCGCGAGCGTATGAGAGGAGAGGTCCCGTTCCGCCCGCTGCGCCCGCAAGAATTGGCGGCCCAGCGCCGCCAGATCCCCCGGGACGCTCTCCCCCACATCCGTCTGCTCCCTCGCCTCTACGGCCACGGCGCCAGCATCGCCGCTCCGTGTTGCTGGTGTCAACGTCTGAGGCATCGACCGACGGTGTCGCCGGGTAGCGCCTTCGCCGAAAAAGCCAGAGGTAAGCCGGTAGGTCGGTCGGTGAGGTCGTTTACCTCTGCGACCGGCTTACCTCTGCGACCGGCTTACCTCTGCGACCGGCCTACCTCTGCGCCTCGCCGCGGCGCCTCCCCCGAGAGCGGAATAGTTAGCAGAGCTAAATAGTTGCACCGGGCGTGACCTCCCCTTCCGACACCGCGACGATCGAGCGCCTCCGCCTCACGGTGATGCGGCTGGCGCGCCGGCTGAGACAGCAGGCCGAGCCGGGCGTGACGCCGTCGATGCTCTCGGCGCTGGCGACGCTCGAGCGACGCCCGGCGACGCTCGGCGAGCTTGCCGACGCAGAGCGGGTCTCGGCGCCGACGATGACCCGGATCGTCGCCCGGCTCGAGGAGGAAGGCCTCGTGGAGCGCGCCCGCCACGAGCAGGACGGGCGCATCGTCCGGCTCCGTCTGAGCGATAAGGGCGTCCGGCTCGTGGAGCGCAACCGATCGCGCAAGGACGCCTACCTCGCCGCGCGGCTGGAAGGTACCGACATCCAGGAGGTCGAGCGTTGCCTCCTGCTCCTCGAATCGCTCCTGGAGGACCCTTCGTGACGCGCTTGCGGATAGCGACGACGCGCACCTTCCGATCTCTGAGGAACCCCAACTACCGGCGCTACTTCGTCGGACAGACGATCTCGATGACGGGGACGTGGATGCAGACGGTCGGGCAGATGTGGCTCGTCCTCAGGCTGTCGGGGAGCCCGATCGCGCTTGGGGTCACGACCGCCCTGCAGTTCACGCCGATCCTGCTGTTCGGCATGTGGGGCGGCATGATCGCCGACCGCTTCGACAAGCGGAAGGTGTTGCTGTTCACGCAGGGAGCCGCCGCGCTCCTCGCCGCCGGATTGGCCGTTGCGACCGCCACCGGGCACGTGACCATCGCGATGGTCTACACCTTCGCCTTCCTGTGGGGCCTCGTCATCGCCGTCGACAACCCGACGCGCCAATCCTTCGTCGCCGAGTTGGTCGAGGTCGAGGATCTGGCGAACGCGGTCGGCCTCAACTCGACGATCATCACGGCGGCGAGAACGGCGGGGCCGGCGCTCGCCGGTGTCGTCATCACGCTCGTCGGCGTCGCCGCCTGCTTCGCCCTCAACGCCGCGTCCTATCTGGCCGTCATCGTCGCTCTCGTCCGGATGGACCGCCGCCGGGCGGGCGCAGTGGGGGTGGCGCCGCGGAGCAACAGAGCGCTGCGCGACGCGCTGATCTACGTGTGGCGGACGCCGGTCCTGCGCTCCACCCTCCTCCTGATGGCCGTGGTCGGGACGTTCGCGTTCAACTTCCGGCTGACGGTGCCGCTCCTCGCCGAGAAGGTCTTCGACGGCGGCGCGGGCGCGTACGGGATGCTGTCGGCCATGCTGGGGCTCGGCACGCTGATCGGCGCCCTCGGCAGTGCGCACGCGGCGCGCCCGAGCCGGCGCCTCTTGCTGGGCTCAGCCCTGGCGTTCGGGTCGCTGACGCTGGTGACCGCGGCCGCCCCCACCCTCCTGTGGGCGGCGGGCGTCATAGTCCCGACGGGCGCCGCCAGCATCGTCTTCGCCGCCACCGCCAACACGATGCTCCAGACGGAGGCGACGCCCGCGATGCGCGGCCGTGTCATGGCCCTGCACGGCATCGTCTTCCTGGGCAGCACCCCGGTGGGAGGCCCTCTGGTGGGCTGGATAGCGGCCGGACTCGGGACGAGGGCTGCGGTGGCCCTCGGTGGAGCGGCGACGTTGGCGGCCGCGACGATCTCGCTGAGGGGGAAGCTACGGCGCGAGGCGATCCGCGTCTGGACGAACCGGTCTACGTCCTCCCGAGGCCGATCCCCGCGCTACGGAGCGGCGGCGCGCCGTGGGTTTGTCAGAGACCAGCGACGTGCAGGAGGGGTTCCTTCGTCGCGTCGCGATCGTCCACGGCGTTCCAGTCAGAGGACGCCGCCGCGATGAGCGCGGCGCGAACCGCGGCCGGGGACGTTCCCGGAGCGCCGGCAAGGTAGAGCGCCGCAGCTCCGGCAACGTGAGGGCTGGCCATCGACGTCCCCGACATGGTCGTCGTCCCTCCCCCGGTACGGCTGGAGAGGATGCAAACCCCCGGCGCGATGAGGTCGACGTCGGGTCCGAAGTTCGAAAAGGTCGCGAACGTGTCGTCCTCATCCGTCCGGCAGGTAGAAGAGGCTCCCCCTCCCGGTTTCCCGTTGAAGTCCGCGAGGGCGCTGACGGTGATCACCTCGTCGTACGAGGCCGGCGCATACCCGGCGGCGTCGCGACTGTCGTTGCCTGCGGCCACGACGTAGGTGATGCCCGCGGCGACCGATCGGCAGATAGCCCGGTGCTGCGCATCGTTGTTGGAGTTCCCACAGTTCCCGTCGTCGCGACCGGATCCGCCGAGGCTCATGTTCACGACCTCGATCTCGCCGGCCTTCGAGGTGACGTAGTCGATCCCGCACACGACGTCGGCTGTGTTTCCCGTGCCGAGGAGGTTCAGGACCTTCACCGGCCAGATGCGCGCCCCCGGAGCGACACCGACCACACCGCTCCCGTTGTCGAGCGCGCCGACCGTGCCGGCAACATGCGTCCCGTGGCCGTGGTCGTCGTTCGCGCCGCCGAGCGAGAGGAAGGTGCAGTTCCTGGCGCCGCCGGCGAAGACGTTCAGGTCGGGGTGGTCCAGGTCGACGCCGGTGTCCAGCACGGCCACGTCGACGTCTACGCGCTCATCCTTGCCGTCGATGCGCGCCCGTGGGCTCAGATCGCCGTCGACGCGGTCGATGCCCGTCGGCAGCGTCTGTGCCGCGGCTCGCACGACCCGCACCGGCTCGACCCACTCCACCCCGGGAAGACGTTCGACGGCCGCCGCGGTGATAGCCGGCATCGCGGCGGAATAGCCCTTCATGGCATGGCGGTAGACGTGCTGAACGCGCACGTCGAGCAGCCTGGAGTGGAGGCGGGCCACAGCGCCCGGACGGGCACCATCTTCGAGGACGACGATGTACCGGCCCGGCACGATGTCGCCGGCTCGCCACGGGCGGCCGGCGTGGCGATGGCTGCGGGAGCGACCAGGAGCGCCGCCAGCATCAGGCCGGCGACACGGGTGAGACGCTTCCTCAGCATGGGTTTCCTCCGCGATGCCCGAAGTGAGAGTTCGCACCCATTATTCGCCCCCCGTCGCTCCATACCTTCCATCTCACGTTCTGCCCCTCCCGTACGTTCTTCAGTCGTGAAGCCACCGTTCCAGCAGGTTCTGGACCTGCACGCCGAGCACGTGTACCGGTTCCTCGTGGCGGTCGGTGGGCCGGACGCCGCCGACGACTGCTTCCAGGAGACGGTGGTGGCCGCCCTCCGGGCGTATCCGGCGCTGCGGGACGCGCGGAACCTAAGGTCGTGGCTGTTCACGATCGCCCACCGGAAGGTCCTCGACGCGGCGCGCCGCCGCAGCAGGGAGGCGATCCCCGTCGCCGTCGTGCCCGAGGCGCCGACGACCGACGGTGGACGAGAGGTGTGGTCCCTGGTGCGGGCGCTGCCGGCGAAGCAACGGAGCGCGGTCTACCTGCGCTACGCCGGAGGTCTCCCCTACCGGGAGATCGGCGCGGTCCTCGGCTGCACCGATGCCGCGGCGCGCCGGAACGTCCACGAAGGGATCCAGAAGCTGAGGCAGGCATGGGAGGAGGAGTCGTGAACGAGCTCGAATCGCTGCTGCAGAAGCCGCCGGAAGCGGCGCCGGACGACGCCGTACGGCGCGCCGTGGAGCGGGCCGCGGGCGCGGGGGTCGTCGACGTCGGCTACGCCTCGCACGACTCTCCCGTCGGACGGTTGCTCCTCGCGGCGACGCGCCGCGGCCTCGTCACGATCGCCTTCCCGCAGAGGGGCGAGGATGCCGTCGTCTCCGAGCTGGCGCGACGGATCTCTCCGCGGGTGGTCGAGCTGCCGCGCCGGCTCGACGCGATCCGCCGCGAGCTCGACGAGTACTTCGCCGGGACCAGGACGTCGTTCGAGCATCCGGTCGATTGGTCCTACGTCGCGGGGTTCTCCCGCCGCGTGCTGAGGGCGACAACCCGCATCCCGTACGGACGGGTCGAGACCTACCGCTCGGTCGCGGCCGCGGCCGGCAGCGCCAAGGCCGTGCGCGCCGCGGGCAATGCGCTCGGGGCGAACCGAGTACCGATCGTCGTCCCCTGCCACCGGGTGATCCGCACGGGAGGTGGTCTCGGCGGCTACACCGGCGGCCTGGAGGTCAAGTCCTTCCTCCTCGAGCTCGAAGGGGTCGCCTAGACCGGGTCAGGCGCGGCATACCTCCGGCAGGTCGCCGGGCGCCGGGATCGGGATCGGGAGGATCTGGACGATGCGCTCGGTCTCGAACCCGCGACCCACCACCACCTCGACGTCGATCCCAAGGGGCGTTCGTCCCTCCTCGACCCGCGCGCCGGGGATCGCCGCCGCCACATACTCCGCCATCTGCTCGGCCTCTCCCCCGGGCCGGTAGCGGACGACCGTGCTGGCGTAGTTACTGCGGTCGGCGTTCGCGACCTCCGCGACCTCGATCGTGCTCGATTGCGTCCGCGTCGCCGCCACCAGCTCGTCGGCCGCCTGCGACGCGACGCCCTCGCGGCCGGTCCCGTTGTAGACGCCGACGCGGATCGTGCCCGGATCGATGTCGGGGACGGCGTCGGCCGAAGCCGGCGACTCGTTGCCGGCGATGGCGTCGAACATCACCTGCATCGCCTCGGGATCGGGTTCCACGACACTGACCTCGACGCCGCTCGAGGTCGTGATCTCGGCGGGACCGAGGTTCGGCACCGTGTAGGCCTCGTAGTCGTCCGGGTCGAAAGCACGGAAGCGCTGGAGGATCCGGTAGAGCTCACGGAGGTCGGTGTCGCGGTCGACGACGAGGTGGCCACCGGCCACGTCCTTGAGACGCAGAACCTTGCCCAGCGACAGGAACGTCGCCGGCGAAGTGATCTTGTTGATCGCGGCGGCGAGGAACTTCTGCTGGTTCTGGATGCGCGCGAGATCGCCTTCGCCGAATACCTTGCGGGAACGCACGAAGCGCACCGCCCTGTCTCCGTCGAAGTGAACCATCCCGATCTCGTCCTCCGTCACTTCGATGCCGGTGGCGGGGTCGAACGGGATCGGCTCCGGCACGCACACCTCGACGCCTCCGATCGCATCGACGAGGTCGCGGAACCCGGCGATGTTCACTTGCGCGTAGTGATTCACCTCTAGCCCGGTGACGTTCTCGACGGTCTGGATGAGGTGACGGCGCCCGTCCTGGAGGGCGTCGTTGATCCTCCCCATGGTTCCGTCGGCACGCTCCACGTACAGATCGCGCGGGAACTGCACCATGGTGACGCGGGTCGTCTCCGGATCGATGTGGGCCAGGATCAACGTGTCGGCCCGCTCGCCGGTGATAGCGACGCCTCCTTCTTGGTCGTCGGCTCCGAGCCGCTGCTGCTCCTCTTCGGTCAGGCCCTCGCGGGAGTCGGAGCCGACCAGGAGGACGTTGAACGGATCGTCCTCGTGCTCGGGGGGATTGTCGAGCACCGTGTCCTCGTCCTGGATGTCGCCCTGCAGCGAGTAGTAGAACCAGAGCCCGTACCCGCCCAGGCCGCCGACGAGCAAGACGACCGCGGCCGTGACGACCACCCATTTCCGTCGCAGGAAGGCGAAGCGCCGCCGCCTCTCACGCGTCCGGACGCTCCGGAACATCCCGGAGGCGAGTGGATCGACGGGCTTCTTCTTGAACGGATTCCGCATGGTCGGCCGCGACGCGCGCTCTGGTCAGCGGCCCCCGAAGATGCTGCGGGCGATCACGACGCGCTGGATCTGGTTCGTCCCCTCGTAGATCTGCGTGATCTTCGCGTCTCGCATCATGCGCTCGACCGGGTACTCCTTGATGTAGCCGTAGCCGCCGAGAGCCTGCACGGCGTCGGTCGTCACCGACATGGCGACGTCGCTCGCGTAGCACTTCGCGATCGCGGCCCAGTAGGACACGAACGGGTCCGGCTTGAGATCCCAACCAGAGTCGTCGATGGCGGACGCGGCCCGGTACACGGCGAGACGCGCCGTCTCCACCTTCATCGCCATGTCGGCAAACATGAATTGCATCCCTTGGAAGGACGCGATCGGCTTGCCGAACTGCTCCCGCTCCCGGACGTAGTCGCGCGCGAAGTCGAACGCTCCCTGCGCGATCCCGAGGGCTTGCGCGGCGACGCTCGGACGCGAGAAGTCGAGGGTCCGCATGGCGATCGCGAATCCCTGACCCACCTCTCCGACGACGTTCTCCTGCGGGACGCGTACTCCGTCGAGGATCACCTCGCGGGTGGGCGAGCCGCGGATGCCCATCTTGTCTTCCTTGCGCCCGAGCTCGAATCCCTTCATGTCGCTGGAGACGAGGAAGCAGGTGATGTTCTTGCCCTTGGGAGCATCCGGGTCGGTGACCGCGAAGTACGTGTACAGGTCGCTCGGTCCCGCGCCGGTGATGAAGCGTTTCGTTCCGGTGATGATCCAGTCACTTCCGTCGCGCACCGCGCGGCTCTTCATCGCCCCCGCGTCGGAGCCTGAGTTCGGCTCGGTGAGGCAGTAGGACATGCGGTGGGTGCCGTTGGAGATGCCTTCCGAAACGAGCCGCTTCTGCTCGTCGTTCCCGGCGAGAAGGATCGGTATCGCGCCGAGCTTGTTCACGGCCGACACCAGCGCGATGCCGGCCGACCACCGCGAGATCTCCTCGATCATGAGAGCCAGATCGAGCGCGCCTCCGCCGTAACCCCCGTACTCCTCCGGATACGACACGCCGGTGAACCCGTTCTTGACCATGAGCTCGTCGAGGTCCCACGGATATTCGTCGGCCTCGTCGACCTCCGCGGCCCGCGGGGCGATCTTGTCCTCGACGAACTCCCGGACCGAGCGCCGGAACGCCTCTTGTTCCTCGGTGAGGGTGAAGTTCAATCCTTGATCCATCGCTCGATCGTACTCGCCTTCCCTCGCAGGCCATCCGGGATGCCGCCGCGCGCGGCCGGTTGATGCGGCCGGTTGATGCGGCCGGTTGATAAGGTACGCCCGAATCTTGACCGGAGAGTCCAGAACGGGAGGACGCGTGGCGGGATCGATCGACACCATCCGATCACTGATCCTCGAGGGCGCGCCGGGCGAAGAGCTCGCGGCATGCGAGCTTCCGGAGAGCGTGCGCGCCGCTTTCGTACGGCGCGAGGACCAGGAGATGTTCGACGGGATCGCGTTCGAGGAGAAGGACCCTCGCAAGTCCCTGCACGTCGACGAGGTTCCTCTTCCGCCCCTCGGGCCGAACGAGTGCCGGGTCGCGGTGATGGCGTCGGCGATCAACTTCAACACCGTCTGGACCTCGATCTTCGAACCCGTCTCGACGTTCGCGTTCCTCGAGCGGTTCGGCCGCGAAGGCGAGCTGAGTGCACGCCACAACCTCGACCATCACATCGTCGGGTCCGATGCCGCCGGCGTCGTCCTCGACACCGGACCGGGAGTGACGCGCTGGAAGCCGGGTGACCGCGTCACCGTCCACTGCAACTACGTCGACATGGAGGGGCACGAGGGCCACGACGACTCCATGCTCGACACCCGCCAGAGGATCTGGGGCTTCGAGACGAACTTCGGCGGGATGGCCGACATCGCCATGGTGAAGGCGAACCAGCTCATGCCGAAGCCGCGCCACCTCACCTGGGAGGAGGCGGCGTGTCTAGGGCTCGTCTCGTCGACCTCCTACCGGATGCTCGTCAGCCGCAACGGCGCCGGGATGAAGCAGGGGGACGTCGTGCTCATCTGGGGTGCCACGGGAGGACTCGGCGGGTTCGCTTGCCAGTACGTGCTGAACGGCGGCGGGATCCCGATCGGCGTCGTGTCGTCGCAGGACAAGGTCGACCTCCTGCACGAGATCGGCGTCGAGCACGTCATCGACCGCAAGGCGGAGGGATACCGGTTCTGGAACGACGACGGTCAGGACATGCGCGAGTTCCGGCGCTTCGGAAAGAAGATCCGCGACCTCGTGGGCGAGGACCCGGACATCGTGTTCGAGCACCCGGGGCGGCAGACGTTCGGCGCGAGCGTGTTCGTCGTGAAGAAGGGCGGCCTGGTCGTGACCTGCGCCTCGACCTCCGGCTACCGGCACGAATACGACAACCGCTACCTCTGGATGAACCTCAAGCGCATCATCGGCTCACACTTCGCCAACTACAAGGAGGCGTGGGAGGCGAACCGCCTCGCCTACCTCGGACGCATACATCCGATCCTGTCCAAGACCTACGAGCTTCCCGACGCGGGTGAAGCGGCCTACCAGGTGCACCACAACCTGCACAAGGGCAAGCTCGGGATCCTCTGCATGGCACCCGAGGAAGGCCTTGGTGTCGAGGACGACGAGCTGCGGGCGCGGCACATCGACGAGATCGAACTCTTCAAGCGCTTCAGCGACTGAGTCCTACGCAGGAACGCGAACGAGCAGGGCGTCGCCCTGGCCGCCGCCGCCGCACAGCGTCGCGAGGCCGTTGCCGCCGCCGCGCCGCCTGAGCTCGTTGACCAGCGTCACGACCAAGCGTGCTCCGGTCGCACCGATCGGATGACCAAGAGCGACCGCGCCGCCGTTCACGTTCACCTTGTCTGCGGCCGAGGGATCGCCGTTGAAGAGCATCCTCGTGGAGTGGATCGCGACCGCGGCGAACGCCTCGTTGATCTCGACCAGGTCGACGTCGCCGGGGGACATGCCCGCCTTCTTCAGGGCCGCCTGCGCGGCAAGGGCCGGCACCGTGTGGAGGTACGGCGGCGCGTCCGCGGACATCCCGTGCGCCAGGATCTCGGCCACCGGCTCGACCCCCAGCTCCTCCGCCTTCTCGCGGCTCATGACGACCACGGCGGCGGCGCCGTTCGAGATCTGCGACGCGTTGCCCGCGGTGATCGTGCCGTCGCTCTGGAAGACGGGCTTCAGCCGCGCCAGCGTCTCTTCGGTGGTATCGGGCCGCACACCCTCGTCGGTGTCGAAGACGATGGCGTCGCCCTTCTTCTGCGGTATCTCGAGCGGCACGATCTCCTCGGCGAAGCGGCCCGAGGTGATCGCGTCGTGCGCCCGCCGGTGCGACCGCGCCGACCACGCGTCCTGCTCTTCGCGCGTGAGGGCGAATTCCTTGTTCACGTCGTCGCTCTGATCACCCATGTGCTTGTGCGAGAACGCGTCCCACAGACCGTCGTGGATCATCGAGTCGACGATCTTCCCGTCGCCCATCCGGTAGCCGGTCCGCGCCTTCGGCAAGAGATAGGGCGCCTGATCCATGGACTCCATCCCGCCGGCCACGACGACCGACACCTCGCCGGCGCGGATCATCTGGTCGGCGAGAGCGATCGCGTTCAGCGCCGACAGGCACACCTTGTTGATCGTGACAGCCGGCGTCGTCTTCGGGATGCCGGCCTTCATAGCCGCCTGGCGCGCGGTGATCTGACCCGCGCCGGCGCCGAGGACCTGGCCCATGATGACGTAGTCGACCTGCTCGCCGGCGATCCCGGCACGGGTGAGGGCGCCTTCGATCGCGCGGCCGCCCAGGTCGACCGCCGGGAGGTGCGAGATCTTGCCTCCGAACTTGCCTATGGCGGTGCGGGCGGTGGAGACGATCACGGAGGACATGGTGCGGCTCCTTTCTGATGTGCCGGCCGGGAGCATGCACCGGCGGCGGCCATTCTACGTGGGCGTATCGGCCACCCGTTCGATACGGGCGAGGTCGAGGTACAGCCGTGCGTCACACTCCTCGAAGACGCGTCGCGCCTCCTCCAGCGCCTTCCCTCCGGCGTTTCCACGAAGCGAAGCTGCCTCGACGAGGCATCGCGCCATCTCGGTCCGCTGTCCTATCCCCCGCAGGATGTCCGCCGCCTCCTCGACCGGCGCAGGGTCACCGGCGATGAGCCCCGCGGCGGTGAGCGCCGCGGCATGGATCGCCGGGCGGCCCGCGGACAGCCGGTCGAGCCGGTCGCGGAGCGGGAGCGCCTCCGCGCCGCGGCCCTGGGCGACGAGCAACCGAACGGTCTCGAGCAACAGGATGTGGATCCCGTACTCGGTGCTGTCCTCGGGGACCACCGATAGCCCCATCTGCTGATGCCTCAGCGCCGCCTCGACGTCGCCGCGGGCGGCCGCGATCCGCGCGGCGATGATCTCGATCCACATCTCGAACCGCGGCTCCGGGCTCTCGGCGAAAAGGGCCCGGGCGTCGGCGAGGAGGGAATCCGCCTCCTGCAGGTCCCCGCGCCGCGACCGGACGTCGGCGAGGAGCATCAAGCGGTCGCCCTGGCCGCGCCGGTCGCCCACATCGAGCTCGAGCGACCGGCGGAAGCGACGCTCCGCTGCCGCCAGAGCGCCGCGGTCCAGGTCGATCTCGCCGAGCAACGCCGTGAGCCACGCCTCGAAGTCCCTCCGGCCGGTGCGGCGCGCCACCTCCAAGGCCTCGGCCGCGATCTCACCGGCGCGCCCGTAGTTCGAGCTGTGCTCGATGAGCAACGACGCGAAGTTGTTCGACGAGCGGAGGAACAACGTCAGGTTGCGCGTCGTCTTGCCGAGCTCCCACGCGACCTCGGTCGCGCGACAACCCTGCTCCCAGCGGCCGGTCGCGATCATCACCGCGCCGAGGCTGGTGAGCGCCATGCCGCGGGTGACGTCGGCGCCGAGCCGCTCGGCCATCTCGCTGGCGCGGATGAGATCCCCCTCCGCGTCCGGCCGCCCGAGCCGCCACCGCTGCCACCCGCGCAGCGCCAGCGCGTCGGCCAGCTCCTCGCTGTCGCCGAGGGGCTCGAGCGACTCGAGGACGTTCTCGATCAACGGCGGGAACTCCTCGTCCCGGCCCAGGAGGAACGCGGTCCATGCGCGCTGCGCGTGGCAGCGCGCCGCGTCTACCTGCTCGCCCGCCGTCTCGAACGAGGCGGCCGCACGCCCGAAGGCGTCGACCGCCGCCTCGAAGCTCTCGAGCCCGAGCACGGCAGAGCCGAGCCGCTCCCAAAGGCGCGCCGTCTCGGCATCGTCGAGGTCGATCTCCGGCGCCAGGTCGAGCGCGAAGCGCGTCCATTCCGCCGCCGAGGCGTTCTGCCACAGCCGGCGCCCGCGATCCGCGGCGAGGCAGGCCCACCGGTACGCGACGGGGGCGAGGTCGGATCCTCCGCCGAGCTCCCGCGCGTACGTGATCGCCTCGCGGTAGTGCGTGGCGATCAGCTCTGCCACCTCGTCGCGCCGCTCCCCCGCGCGGCCCTCCGCCCACGCGGCGATGCGGGCATGCTTCTCGACCCGCGCCGTCTTCGGGAGGGCGTCGTAGGCGACGTCACGGATCAACACGTGCCGGAACGAGTACTCGTTCTCGCCGGAGAAAGCGGAGGGCTCGCGTGGCATGACGAGCTCCTTCACCCGCAAGCGCGCGAGCACCGGACGCGGATCCGACGCGGTGAGCGCCGCGACCGCGCCATCCCAGAAGATCCGGCCCGTCACGGCCGCATCCTGCAGAAGCTCCTTCTCGTCCGGCGGGAGCGAATCGAGGCGCGCCGCGATCACGGCGTGGATCGAGCGGGGGATGTCGATGTCCTCGACCTGGCCCGCTACCTCCCACTTGTCGGGCCCGGTCGGGCGCAGGATCCCGCGGTCGATGAACATGCGCACGATCTCTTCGGTGAACAGCGGATTGCCTTCGGCGCGCCGGACCACGACGTCGGTCACACCGGGCGGGAGGCGGGCGTCGACGAGGTCGAACAGCATCGTCGCGTTCTCGTCGCGCGACAGTGGGTCGAGGTAGACGGCGGAATAGTTCCGCTTGCCCCCTCCCCAGGAGGGGCGCGTCTCGAGCAGCTCCGGTCGCGCGAGCGTGAGCACCATGATCGGCCCGCGGCCGAGGTCGGCCAGGTGATCGATGAAGTCGAGGAGCCCCTGGTCGGCCCAGTGCACGTCTTCGAACAGCAGGACGAACGGATAGCGCGCGGCCATCCGCTCGAGATAGCGGCGCCAGGTGTCGAACAGCTCATCGCGCGGCGCCTTGCGGTCCGGTCGTACGCCGACCAGCACCTCGATGTGCTCCGCGGCCGAGTCGTCTCCGAAGAGCTCCTCGACACTGCGCGCCACCTTGCGCCGAGCTTCATCGGGTGAGTCGTCTTCGAGGATGCCGCACTGGAACTTGATCGCTTCGGCCAGCGCGGAGTACGAGACGTTCCCGTAGGAAGAGCAACGTCCCTTGCGCCAGTAGACGAGCTGCGGAAGGCCGTCGACGTACTTCATGAACTCCCACGCCAAACGCGATTTCCCAACGCCCGCCGATCCGAGGACCGTGACGAGCGCGACCCGCCGCTCGAGCTCGACCCTCTGCAACGTCTGCTTGAGAAGGCCGAGCTCCTCGTCGCGACCGACGAGGCGCGCCTCGAGACCCAGCGGAGCGCGCATGCCGTGACGACGAGCCTGGACACGGGTCGCGCACCAGGCGGGCGTCATGCCGCTCTTGCCCTTCAGCGACAGAGCCGGGAGCTCGCGGTACTCCACGACCTCTTTGGTGGCTGCGTACACCGCCGGTCCGACCGCGACGGTGCCCGGTTCCGCCGCCGACTGCAGGCGCGCCGCGAGATTCACGGAATCACCCGTGATCATGCGGTCCCGCTCGCCGCTCACGCGGTCGATGTCGACCAGCACCTCGCCCGCTTCGATGCCGATC
>DATLFS010000129.1:0-10235 GCA_035540935.1 Actinomycetota bacterium | reverse complement strand
TTCGGCCGGATCGCGGCCCAGACGGCCAAGCAGGTGATCCTCCAACGGCTGCGAGAGGCCGAGAGGGACATGACCTTCGGCGAGTACTCCGGGCGGGAGGGTGACATCGTCACCGGCATCGTCCAGCAGCGCGATCACCGCTACACGATCCTCGACCTGGGCAAGACCGAGGCGCTCATGCCGCCGAGCGAGCAGATCCCCCACGAGCGCTACGAGCACGGCGGCCGCCTGAAGGCCTACATCGTCGAGGTGCGGAAGAGCGCCCGCGGACCGCAGATCGTGGTTTCGCGCACCCACCCCGGCCTCTTGAAGAGACTCTTCGAGCTGGAGGTGCCGGAGATCCTCGACGGAGTGGTCGAGATCAAGGCCGTGGCGCGCGAACCGGGGCACCGCAGCAAGATCGCCGTCGCCTCCAACGATCGCAACGTCGACCCGGTCGGCGCCTGCGTGGGGGCCAAGGGCTCCCGCGTGCGGATGGTGATGAACGAGCTCCGCGGCGAGAAGATCGACATCATCAAGTGGACCGACGAGGTCGAGGAGTTCGTGGCCAATGCGCTCTCCCCGGCGAAGGTCAAAGAGGTGCGGATCCAGGAGGACGGGCAGACGGCCCTCGTGATCGTGCCCGACTACCAGCTCTCGCTCGCGATCGGCAAGGAGGGGCAGAACGCGCGTCTCGCGGCGCGCCTCACCGGGCTCCGCGTCGACATCAAGTCCGAGTCGCAGATCCGCGAGGAGGCCGCCGCGGCGAACGAGCCGGCCGGTGGGGAAGAGGCCGGGGCGGCCGAATCCATCGAGGCGACGTCCTCAACCTCGGCCCCCGCCGTCACCGGCGACTCGCGCGCGAACGAGGAGCCGGCCGCGGCGGAATAGCCCGGCCTCGCTGCTGGGGACCGCCGACTAAGATGGAGGACGGCACCGGGCCCATCCGGACCTGCACGGGATGCCGCGCGCGGCGTCCTCCGGAAGAGCTGATCCGGGTGGTGCGCCGCCCGGACGGCACGGTGGGGATCGGGCGCGGCGCCGGCAGGGGAGCGTACGTCTGCAGGGATCGGCGCTGCGTGGAGCGCGCGTGGCGCAGCGGTGCGCTCCGCCGAACGTTGCGGGTCGCAGGGCCGCTTCCCGATGAGCTCCGGGAACAGCTTCTCAGACGAGGTGAGGAAGGTACAGATGGCTAAGCCCAGGGTGCACGAGGTCGCCAAGGAGCTCGGGCTTTCCTCGAAAGAGGTGCTCGCGCACCTCGAGGAGATCGGGCACGCGGTGAAGAGTCACTCGTCGACGATCGACGAGGAGCTCGCGGCGCGCGTGAAGAGCGAGCTGTCCGACGGCGCGGCCGCGGCGGAGGCGCCGTCGGCCGTGGCGACCGCCGCGCCCCCGGAGCCCGTGGAGGAGCCGGCCGCGGACGAACCCGCGGCGGCGGCCGAGCCGGAGCCGGTGGAGGAGGCGCCCGAGGCCGAGCCTGCTCGCGAGGAGATCCGCGTTCACCGCGGCATCACCGTGAAGGACTTCGCCGAGCGGGTGGGGGTCGCTCCGCAGGAGGTCGTGAAGATCCTCCTGGGGCTGGGCGAGATGGTCACGGTGACGCAGTCGATGAGCGACGAGGCCGTGCTGCTGGTGGCGGAGGACGTCGGCGTCCCCGTTCGAGTCGTCGCCCCGGGCGAGGACGAAGAGGAAGAGGATGCGGGCGATGAGGTCGAGCTCGACGGCGAGGGCGCGGAGATCATCACGCGACCGCCGGTCGTGACCGTGATGGGTCACGTCGATCACGGCAAGACGTCGATCCTCGACGCGCTCCGCAAGACGAGTGTGGTCGAGGGCGAGGCCGGCGGGATCACGCAGCACATCGGCGCGTACCAGATCTCTGTGGACGGCCGCCTCATCACCTTCATCGACACTCCCGGTCACGAGGCCTTCACCGCCATGCGAGCGCGCGGTGCACAGGTCACGGACATCGCGGTCCTGGTGGTCGCGGCCGACGACGGCGTGAAGCCGCAGACCGTCGAGGCGCTCGACCACGCGAAGGCGGCGGGCGTGCCGATCGTCGTGGCGGTGAACAAGATCGACCGCCCGGAGGCCGACACGCAGCGGGTGCGGCAGCAGCTGTCCGAGTACGAGCTGTTGCCCGAGGAATGGGGCGGCGACACCATCTTCGTCGACGTGTCGGCGAAAGAGGGCACGAACCTCGATTCCCTCCTCGAGATGATCCTGCTGAGCGCCGAGGTGAACCTCGACCTGAAGACGAATGCCGGAGCCATGGCGCGCGGCGTGGTGATCGAGGCGCACCTCGACAAGGGCCGCGGGCCGGTAGCGACCGTGCTGGTAAAGCGCGGGACGCTCTACGCGGGCGACGCGATCCTCGCGGGGAAGGCATGGGGGCGCGTGCGGGCGATGCTCGACGATGCCGGCGAGGCGGTCGACGAGGCGACACCGGGTCAGCCGGTGCAGATCCTCGGCTGGCAGTCACTGCCGGACGCGGGCGATGACTTCAGGGCCCTCGAGGACGAACGTGAGGCGCGCGACATCGCGCAGGAGCGCGAGCATCATCGCCGCGAAGCCGAGCTCGTTGCGCAACGCGCCGTGTCGCTGCAGTCGCTCCTCACCGCGGCGCGCGAGGGCGAGACCCCCGAGCTCAATCTCCTGGTCAAGGCCGACGCCCAGGGGTCCATCGAGGCTCTCATCGGGCAGCTCGACAAGATCGAGCAGGAACTCGTCAAGGTGAATGTCATCCGCAAGGGCGTGGGCGCCGTCACCGAGAACGACATCACGCTCGCCCAAGCTTCCGGCGCCATCGTGGTGGGGTTCAACGTCGTGCCGACGACCGGCGCGCGCACGCTCGCGGAGGAAGAGGGCGTCGACGTCCGCACCTACCGGGTGATCTACAAGGCCGTCGAGGAGATCGAGGCCGCCGCGAGAGGCATCCTGGGGCCGGAGGAGCGCGAGGTAACGCTCGGTCAGGCGGAGGTTCGCGCCACCTTCCGGGTGCCGCGCATGGGCACGGTTGCCGGCTGCTACGTGACGGACGGTGTGATCCGCCGGAACGCCCGCGTTCGCCTGGTCCGCGACGGCGCCATCATCTACGAGTCGGGGATCGCGTCGCTCAAGCGCTTTAAGGACGACGTGCGCGAGGTCGCGCAGGGATATGAATGCGGCATCGGCATCCAGGGCTTCCAGGACGTGAAGGAGGGCGACATCATCCAGGCCTTCGAGGTCCAGGAAGTCGCCCGCTGACGCCTCCGAGCCTCCATTGTTCGTTGCCATCGCGCGATACGAGCTCTTCCTTCCGGCGAGCACCTCGCTCAAGGACAAGCGCCAGGTGCTGCGGTCGGTCGTCATGCACGTCCGCAACAAGCTGAACGTCTCGATCGCGGAGGTGGAGCACCAGAACCTGTGGCAGCGCGCCGCGCTCGGCATCACGTGTGTCTCGGAGACCGCCGCCGGCTGCCGGCGCGTCATGCAGGACGTAGAGAAGGCGATCGGCAGGAGCGCGTTGGACGGAGCCGAGGTCGTGGAGCGTTCGCTCGAGATCCTCTCGCTGGAGGACCTCACCGGATGAGCCAGCGCATCGAGAAGGTGCAGAAGCTCGCGAAGGAGGTTCTGGGGGAGGCGATCCAGAACCTCAAGGACCCGCGCATCGGTTTCGTCACCGTCACGCACGTGCGCATCTCCGCCGATCTGCGCCACGGCCGCGTCTTGGTCTCGGTCCTCGGGACCGACGACGAGAAGGCGGCGACTATGGCCGGACTCCGCAGCGCCACGCCGCATCTGAGACACGAGATCGGGCATCAGATGCGCATGAAGTACACGCCCGAGCTGACCTTCCACCTCGACGAGGGCGCGGAGGTGGCCGAGCGGGTGGAGGCGCTGCTGAGGAAGATCCATGCGGACGAAGGGGAGACGGACGGATGACCGATCCTCGGTCGTTGTCGCAGTGGCGTGAGGTCGTGGACGCGTTCGCCGGGGCCTCTACGGTCGCGCTCGCAACGCACGTGAACCCGGACGGCGACGCGATCGGCTCCCTCCTCGCCGCATCGCTGGCCCTGCGGTCCCTCGGCAAGGAGACGTTCGCCTCGTGGGGAGAGAGCCCGCTCGAGGTGCCCGAGACCTATGCCTTCCTGCCGGGCGTCGACACGCTCTTGCAGCCGGAGGACGTACCGCAGGTTGATCTATTCGTCGCGCTCGACTGCGGCGCCGCCGACCGCCTCGGCGCGCTGGAGGACGCCGTGGTGTCCGCGCCTAGATCGGTCAACATCGATCATCATCCCGGCAACGACGGCTTCGCCACGATCAACATCGTGGTGGAGGACGCGTCGTCCACCGCTGAGATCGTCACGCGTCTCCTCGAGGACCTCGGCGCGCCGATGACGCGCGAGGTCGCGACCTGTCTCTACACCGGCATCGTGACCGATACCGGGCGGTTCCAGTACGCCAATACGACTCCCGAGGTGCTGCGGCTTGCGGCCGATCTCCTGGCTCGCGGTGTTCCGGCGCCGCAGGTCGCCCAGGAGGTCTTCGAGTCGGCGCCCTTCGGCTATCTGAAGCTCACCGGCGTCGTGCTCGATCGGGCGCGGCTCCACGAAGAGGAGCGCTTCGTCTACTCCTGGGTGACCCGCGACGATCTCTCGTCGAGTGGCGTCGAGTCCAACGAGACCGACAAGCTCGTCGACCTCGTGCGGGCGACGCGCAGCGCGGACGTGGCGGCGATCTTCAAGGAGCGTCCCGACGGAACGTGGCGCGTGAGCCTGCGCTCGAAGGGGCCCCGTTCCGTGGGCGCGATCGCGCGGGCGCACGGCGGCGGCGGGCACGAGCTGGCTGCGGGCTTCACCGCGTCCGACGTCCGGCGCGCCGTGGACGCGATCCTCGCCGGCCTTGCGGAGCAGCGGGAGTGACCGACGGCGTGGTCGTCGTGGACAAAGCGGCCGGGATGACGTCGCACGACGTCGTCGACCGGATCCGGCGCTTGCTCGGGACCCGGCGCGTCGGTCACGGCGGGACACTCGATCCCGACGCCACGGGCGTGTTGATCGTCGGTGTGGGGAAGGCCACGCGCTTCCTCCAGTTCGCGCAGGCGGCGCCGAAGCGCTATACCGCGCACGTTCGGTTCGGCGTCTCGACCACCACCCAGGATCGCTCCGGTGAGGTGATCGAGAGGCGCGACGCGTCGTCGCTGACGGGGGAGGCGGTCGCGGCCGCGCTGCCGGCTTTCACCGGCGAGATCGACCAGGTACCGCCGATGGTCTCGGCGGTCAAGATCGGCGGGGAGCGCCTGTACGCGAAGGCGCGCCGGGGTGAAGACGTGGAACGCGCGGCGCGCCGTGTCACCGTCCACTCGCTCGAGCTACAGAGTTTCGAACCGGGTGCGACGGCCGACGCCGTCCTGGACGTCAGGTGTTCCGGGGGCACGTACGTGAGGACGATCGCGCACGACCTGGGCGAGGCACTGGGCACCGGGGCGCACCTCACCGAGCTCCGCAGGACGGAGGCCGGCGGTTTCACGCTGGAGGACGCGGTCTCGCTCGACGACCTCTCCCCTTCGGACCTGCTTCCGCTCGCGGAGGTCGTGCGCGACCTGCCGCCCGTGCGGGTCTCGGCCGAGGACGAGGCTTTGGTGGCGGACGGGCGGCCGCTACCGGCGCCGGAGGTGGCGGAGGAGGGGGCGGCCGTGGCGGTGCTGCGCGACGGCCGGCTGCTCGGGGTCTACCGGCGGCGCGGCGCCGAGCTCCGGGCCGAGCGAGTGGTGCCGCGGTGAGGGTGGTCCCGGCATGGAGGTGATGACCGGCGTCGCAGGTCTGTCGGCCGCTCCCGAGGGGTGCGTCGTCACGATCGGCACTTTCGACGGGGTCCACCTCGGACACCGCGCCCTGATCGCCGGCGTCGTTTCCGAAGCCCGGCGCCGCGGTCTTCCGGCGGCCGCCGTGACGTGGGACCGGCACCCGCTGCAGACGCTCCGGCCGGAGGCCGCGCCCCCCCTCCTCACATCGCCGGCGCGCAAGATCGAGTTGCTCGGCGAGACCGGGCTGGACCACGTCGCGGTCCTCCCGTTCGACCGCGAGTTCTCGACCTGGTCGCCCGAACGCTTCGTGCGGGAGGTCCTGGTGGAAGGTCTCGCGGCGCGCGCCGTCTACGTCGGAGAGGGCTGGAGGTTCGGCAAGGGCGCGAGTGGTGACGTCGCGCTGTTAGGGCGGTTGGGGGAGGAACTGGGCTTCGAGGCATCCGGCGTCGATCTGGAGCGAGATGCGACCGACGCGGTGTCGAGCAGCCGCATCCGGGCCGCCGTCGCCCGCGGTGACATCGAGGTCGCAGAGTCGCTCCTGGGCCGGCCCTTCGACCTCGACGGCTTGGTGGTGCGCGGCGACGGCCGCGGCAAGGGCCTCGGCTGGCCGACGGCGAACCTCGCCCTCGAGGAGGGTGTCGCGGTGCCGGCGGCCGGCGTGTACGCGGCGCGGGCCCGGATCGACCGCTCCTGGCTGCCGGCCGCGGTGAACGTCGGGGTGAACCCGACCTTCGGCGAGGGGACCCCCCTTCGCGTCGAGGCTCATCTGCTCGACTTCGAAGGAGACGTCTACGGCCGCACGCTGCGCATCGCCTTCGCGCGGCGGCTACGTGACGAGAAGAGGTTCGAACGCGTGGACGACCTCGTCGAGCAGATCGGCCGCGACGTCGAGGAGACCCGGCGCCTGATTGCCGGCACGAGAGGGGTGTGAGGTGGGGAACAGAGTCAGGCGGCGCGAGCAGGCAGAGCGGAGGCAGCGCCGGCGCGCCGCCGCCAAGGTCGTCGGCGTCGTGCTGCTGGTGGCCATCGTGGCGGGGGGTGCCTGGATGCTCCTGCGCGGGGACGACGAAGAGGTCCAGGGGTGGACGCTCGCCGACGTACGGGTCCAGCTCATACGGCCGGACGACCCGGGCGCCGATGCGTTCGCGGGACGCGGGTTCCGCGTCATGTTCGACGCCGACTGGCGGGGGTCTTCCGAGGAGCCGCCGCGGCGCGCCCTGCCTTGCCGCCTCGAGGTGAGGGACGCCGGCGGCGAGCTGGTGCACGAAACGGAGTTCGGTCTCTACGTCGGCACCGGGTCGGCGGCGCGGTCGTGGAACCCGAATGCGATCCCCGACACGGAGGTAGACGGCACGCCGGCCGAGGCGGAGCTCACGTGCGAGGAGGCCGAGGGTGGCTCGTACGCGATCTCGAACCTGGTCGTCGTACGGGGCTGGCACGTTTCGTTCGAAGCGCGCTGGACGGGAGAGGGCGAGCCGGAGATCGAGGCGTGCGAGATCTGGCTCGTGCGGGAGGACGACCCCGGGGCCGCGGTGTACGAGCAGCCCATCGCGATGGCGCCTCGCCTGCTCGGCGAGCGGGAGGAGTTCCCCGCCTACGTCGACCAGATGACGCTTCCCCCGGACGACGCCGTGGTCGAGTGCGATCCGGAGGCGCTGAGCGGCCTCGAGCCTCCGCCGGAGATCGCCGGATACTCCTTCTGGTAGCATGACCCGGCCTAACGGCCGGATCGGCCGCGGGCAGCCCCCATCTGGAAAGGAAGTCAGAGACGCGCATGGCTCTGGTCAAAGACGACAAGCAGACCATCATCGAGGAGCACGCCCGCAGCGAGGGTGACACCGGTTCACCCGAGGTGCAGGTGGCGGTCCTCAGCCGCCGCATCGCGGAGCTGACCGAGCATCTCAAGACCCACCCGAAGGACCATCACTCGCGCCGCGGCCTCCTGAGGATGGTGGGGCGCCGCCGGCGTTTGCTCGCATACCTCCGTCGCGAGGACGTCGAGCGCTACCGGAGCATCGTCGCGAAGCTCGGACTGCGCCGATAGACGCCTGCGCCGAGGACCGAAAGGAGGGCCGGACCGAAAACTTCTCGCATCGCTAGATGAGAGGGCCGGCCCGGCGGTCGGTTGTCAGTTCAAGTCCATCCCGTGGAGGGGTGGCCTTCCTACTGGGAATCGACCCGGCGCTGGTTCTCTCCCCAACGGTCCCCGCATCGGGGCCCCGTAAAGGAGGAACCACCTTCATGAACCCTGAACCCAAGGTCGTCGAACGCAAGATCGGCGACGAGGTAATCCGGATCGAGGCCGGCCGCGTGGCCGGACAGGCCAACGGCGCGGTCATCGCCACCGTCGGCGAGACGACGCTCCTCGCGACCGCCACATCATCGCCACCGCGTGGCGACGCAGACTTCTTCCCCCTCACGGTCGACGTCGAAGAGCGCATGTACGCGGCGGGCAAGATCCCCGGCGGCTTCTTCCGCCGTGAGGGACGCGCCACCGAGAAGGCGATCCTGAACGCGCGCTTGATCGACCGTCCGATCCGGCCGTCGTTCCCCGACGGCTTCCGCCACGAGGTGCACTGCGTGGTGACCGTTCTCGCCGTCGACCACGAGAACCCCAGTGACGTGCTGGCGGTCAACGCCGCCTCGGCCGCGCTGGCGGTCTCCGACATCCCGTTCCTGCGGCCGGTCGGCTGCGTTCGCATGGTGCACGTGGGCGGCGAGTGGCTCGCCAACCCGACCTACGACGAGCTCGAGGGCGCGACGATCGAGCTCGTCGTGGCCGGCCGCCGCAACTCCGGCGGCGACGTCGACATCATGATGATCGAGGCCGGAGGGTCGGAGCGCTTGCTCGACCTGATCGAGGAAGGCGCGCCCGCTCCAGACGAGGAGATCCTCGCCGACGGCATCGAGCAGTCGAAGCGCTACATAGCCGAGGCGATCGACCTCCAGGAGGAGCTCGTCGCGGCCGCCGGGAAGCCGAAGGGGACGACCGAGGGCGAGAACCCCGACTACCCCCTGTTCGTGGATTACGCCGACGACGTGATGGACCGCGTCCGGAGCGAGTGCGCGAGCGCGATCCGTGAGGCCGTGTCGATCACCGTGAAGAAGGAGCGGCGCACGCGGCTGGCACAGATCGAGGCGGAGATCGTCGCGCGTCTCTCCGAGGAGCTTCCCGAGCGCGAGCGTGAGGTGAAGAGCGCCTTCCGCTCTCTGACGAAGAAGGTCGTCCGGCGGCGCATCGTCGAGGAGAACGCGCGTCTCGACGGGCGACGCACCGACGAGGTCCGTCCTATCTGGACGCAGGTCGGGATCATCCCGCGCGTTCACGGGTCGGGGTTGTTCACGAGGGGTGAGACGCAGGCGCTCTCGCTCGCGACCCTCGGGATGCAGCGGATGGAGCAGATGATCGACGATCTCTCTCCGGAAGAGCGCAAGCGCTACATGCACCACTACAACTTCCCGCCTTACTCCACCGGCGAGGCCGGCTTCATGCGCGGTCCCAAGCGACGTGAGATCGGCCACGGCGCGCTGTCCGAGAAGGCGCTCCTGCCCGTGATCCCCTCGAAGGAGGAGTTCCCCTACGCGATCCGTGTGGTGAGCGAGATCCTGTCGTCGAACGGGTCGACGTCGATGGCTTCCGTCTGCGGCTCGTCGCTGGCGCTCATGGACGCCGGCGTGCCGCTGCGCGGCGGGAAGCACGTCGGGGGCGTGGCGATGGGCCTCATCGAGGACGAGGGGCAGTTCGTCACGTTGACCGACATCCTCGGCGACGAAGACGCGTTCGGAGACATGGACTTCAAGGTCGCCGGCACCGAGGACTTCGTGACCGCCCTTCAGCTGGACACGAAGATCGAGGGCATCCCGGCGGAGGTCCTGCGCGACGCGCTGCGCGCCGCGAAGGTGGCGAGGCTCCACATCATCGAGCAGATGAACCGGTCACTCAGTCAGCCGCGCGACCATCTGGCGCCGCTCGCCCCCCGGGTGATGTCGATCCGGGTGCCGGTCGACAAGATCGGCGAGGTCATCGGCCCGAAGGGCAAGAACATCCAGATGATCCAGCAGGTCACGGGCGCCGAGATCGACATCCAGGACGACGGCACGATCTACATCGGCTCCGCCGATCAGGAGGGCGCCGAGCGCGCCGCCTCGATGATCGAGGACACGGTCGACCCGAAGCTCCCCGAGATCGGAGAGCGCATAACCGGCCAGGTGGTCAATACGACGACCTTCGGCGCCTTCGTCAACATCGCCCCGGGCCGCGACGGGCTCGTCCACATCTCGAAGCTCGGAGAGAGCCGCATCGAGCGCGTCGAGGACGCGGTGTCTGTCGGCGACACGATCGAGGTCGAGGTATCGGAGATCGACCCGCAGGGCCGTATCAACCTCACCCCGGTCGCGTGGCTCGAGCGGCAGGTGGCCGGCGGCAAGACGCTGGAAGAGGCGCGTGCCCAGGCGGTCGGAGGCAGCA
>DATLFS010000128.1:0-8259 GCA_035540935.1 Actinomycetota bacterium | reverse complement strand
GGGGCGACATCTGCTTCTACGACCCCTCCGAGTGCGGCTCGGAGGCCGGCCAGATCGATTCCTTCGAGGAGCTGCTGAGCTACCTGCAGGGGCGTCCGACTAACGACCAGCTCTCCGGCGAGCTCCGTGCCGGACGGCGCGGTGCGCTCAAGTCCTCGGACGTCGAGCTTCTCGACCAGGTGGTCGACGGTTACAAGCGCCTCCGCCTGCGGCTTTCGGGCCGCGGCGGGGGCGCGAGCGCGCCGAGCGGCGGAGCGGTTGCCGACTGACGCGATTGTTTCGCGCTCTATGAGCAGAATCCTTCCTAGCACTCGCTCTGCTTGATATAGAGGGCGGGAGGCGGCCGCGGGGCGCGCCCAACGCGGAGAAGGGGGAGCTGATGTCGCAGTCGGTCGATGCCCGGAGGGGCGGCCTGGACGGCTACTTCCGGGTGACGGAGCGCGGATCGACGGTGCGCACCGAGGTCATCGCCGGGATCACGACCTTCATGACGATGGCCTACATCCTGTTCCTGAACCCGGCCATCCTGTCGGTGCCGGATTCCGAGGGGACGACCCTGTCCGGCGCCGCGGTCCTCACGGTCACGGCGCTGGCGGCCGGTCTCATGACCATCGCGATGGGGGCAGTGGCGAACTATCCCTTCGCGATCGCGGCGGGGTTAGGACTCAACGGCGTCGTCGCGTTCCAGCTGGTCGCGGCGAACGGCCTCACCTGGCCGCAGGCGATGGGCGTGGTCGTGACCGAGGGCATCATCATCTTGATCCTCGTCCTCACGAAGTTCAGGCAAGCGGTGATGGACGCGGTGCCGCTTCCCCTCAAGCACTCCATCGCCGTCGGCATCGGTCTCTTCATCGCGATCATCGGTTTCGTGGACGCGGGGTTCGTCACCTCGACGACGATCCCGGTGCCGCCGCTCCAGCTCGGTACGGGGGGTGAGCTCCAGGGCTGGCCGGTCGCGATCTTCGTCATCGGCCTGCTGCTGATCATCCTGCTGTACGCGCAGCGCGTGCGCGGGGCGCTGCTCATCGGCATCCTGGCGACGACGGTCCTCGCGGTGATCGTGAACGAGCTGTTCCTCGACGGCGCCGGCTTCGGTACCTCGGCACAGCTTCAGTCGCCGGTGGACATGCCTTCGGCCGACAACTTCTCGTTGATCGGCAACTTCTCGTTCGGCTTCTTCGCCGAGATGGGGTTCCTCGCCGCCGTGCTGGCGGTGTTCACGCTGATGATCGCCGACTTCTTCGACACGATGGGAACGGCGATCGGCCTCGGGAGAGAGGCGGAGTTGCTGGATGCCGAAGGCCGGCTTCCGGACGTCGACAAGGTCCTGCTCGTGGACTCCGCTGCGGCCGCCGTAGGAGGCGCCTTCTCGGCGTCCTCCAACACGACCTACATCGAAAGCGCGTCCGGGATCGCAGAAGGCGGCCGTACCGGCCTCACTGCGCTCGTAACCGGAGGCCTGTTCCTGCTGGCGATCTTCTTCTCGCCCCTCGCCGAGATCATCCCGCTGCAGGCGGCGGCGCCGGCGCTCGTGCTCGTCGGCTTCCTGATGATGACGGCGGTGCGGGAGATCCCGTGGGACGACGTGGAGACCTCGATCCCGGCCTTCCTGACGATGGTCCTGATGCCTTTCACCTACTCGATCACGAACGGGATCGGTGCGGGCTTCGTCTCCTACGTGTTCATCAAGTACGCCCGCGGCAAGGGCGGCGACGTACGGCCGCTGATGCTCGTGAGCGCGATCGCCTTCGTCGTCTACTTCGCCATCTTCTACGTGAGGGGCTGGCTGACATAGAGAGACCTCAGCCCATGTGCGGGTAACGCCAGTCGGTCGGCGGCACGAACGTCTCCTTGATCGTGCGGGGGGAGACCCACCGGACGAGGTTGAGCGCGGAGCCGGCCTTGTCGTTCGTCCCGGATGCGCGAGCGCCGCCGAACGGCTGCTGACCGACGACCGCGCCCGTCGGCTTGTCGTTCACGTAGAAGTTCCCCGCCGTGTGCCGGAGGTGGTTGATCGCCTCACGGACGGCGCCGCGATCGGCGGCGAAGATGCTTCCCGTCAGGGCGTACGGGCTGGACTGATCAACGACGTCGAGGGTCTTGTCCCACTGCCCATCGTCGTAGACGAACACGGTCAGGATCGGGCCGAAGAGCTCGCGGACCATCGTGTCGCTGTGCGGGTTCTCCGTGACGATCACCGTGGGCGAGACGAACCAGCCGTCGGAGTCGTCGCACTCGCCGCCCGCGAGGATCGTCGAGCCGGAGGCCTTCGCCCCCTCGATCGCGTCCCGGTGTTTCACGAACGCGTTCTCGTCGATCACCGCGCCCATGAACGTCGAGAAGTCGGAGACGTCGCCCATCGGGATCGACCGCGCGAGGTCGCCCAGAGGCTCCTCGATCTTCGCCCACAGGCTCTTCGGCACATAGGCGCGTGAGGCGGCGGAGCATTTCTGCCCCTGGTACTCGAACGCGCCCCGGCCGAGCGCCACCACGAGCGCCTGAGGGTCGGCGGAGGGATGCGCCAGCACGAAGTCCTTCCCGCCCGTCTCGCCGACCAGACGGGGGTACGCCTTCAGCCCGTCGAGGTTCTCGGCCGCCTTGCGCCAGAGCCCCCGGAACACCGTCGTGGATCCCGTGAAGTGCAGCCCGGCGAAGTCCGGATGCCGCATCGCCACGTCGGACACGAGCGCGCCGTCGCCGTGAACGAGGTTGATCACACCGTCCGGGAGGCCGGCCTCTTGCAACAGGTCCATGAGGAACTGAGCGGAGTACGCCTGCTTCTCCGACGGCTTCCACACGACGACGTTGCCCATCAGCGCGGGAGCGGAGGGAAGGTTGCCGGCGATCGAAGTGAAGTTGAAAGGGGTCATCGCGAGGACGAACCCTTCGAGCGGACGATGGTCCATGTAGTTCCACATCCCGGGAGCGGAGAAGGGTTGCTCCGCATACACGCGCTCGGCGAAGTGGCAGTTGAAGCGCCAGAAATCGATCAGCTCGCAGGCGGCGTCGATCTCGGCCTGGAACACGGACTTCGATTGACCGAGCATCGTCGAGGCGTTGATGCGGTCGCGCCACGGGCCGGCCAGCAACTCCGCCGCGCGCAGGAAGATCGCGGCACGGTCCGCGAAGGACATCGCGGCCCACGCCGGTGCTGCGTCTTGAGCGGCGCGGATCGCCCGGTCGACATGCTCCGGCTTCGCCGCGTGGACGTGCGCGAGCACGAGGGAGTGGTCGTGAGGGGCGCGAACCTCGAAGGTGGTCTCGCTCGGCGCCGCTTCCCCGGCGATGACCATGGGGCAGTCGCGCGCGCCGGCGTCCCGAAGCGCTTTCAGCTCGGCGGCAAGTGCCTCCGTCTCCGGGGCGCCGGGCGCATACGACTTGATCGGCTCGTTCATCGGGGCGGGCACGGACAGGTGCGCGTTGATGCTCGTGGGCGGGGCGTGCTTAGGTGCCATCGATCCTCTCCTCGTCCAGATCGTGAGCCGGCTCCACCATAGTGCCCGCTAGATCCTCCCGTTCCGCCTGGAGCGGGACGATCTGCGACCGCTCCACGTCCACGAGGCCTCGGTCGGTGATCTTGAGCTGGGGGATCACCGAGAGCGCCAGGAACGAGAGTGACATGAGCGGCGCCTCCAGCCGGACGCCGAGGGCGCGCAGCGCATCGTGCACCCGATCGAGCGCGCCGACGACCTCGTCGAGCGGGCGGTCGGAGATGAGGCCGGCGACCGGCAGGGGGAGCTGGGCCGTGACCTCGCCTCCGGCGACGACGACGATGCCTCCGCCGAGCGCCACCAGTCGCTCGATGCACCGGAGCATGTCGTCCCGGTCGGTTCCGACCACGACCAGGTTGTGGGCGTCGTGGGCGACGGTCGCCGCGAAGGCACCCTGTCGGAGGCCGAACCCCGTGACGAGGCCCGTACCGATCCGGCCCGTGGCGTGATGGCGTTCGACGACGGCGATGAGGGCGAGGTCCCTCTCCGGGTCGGCCGTCACCACCCCCTCGTCCAGGCGCGGCGACTCGAACCTCTGTCCCGTGAACAGGCGGCCGTCGAAGACCTCGATGACGTGCACCTCCCCGTCGGCGGGCCCGGGGGAGAGGTCGCGCCGCTCGAGCGGCGCGACCCGGACGGACTCCCGGACCCACGCCGGGATGCCCTGCTTCGCCTGCGGCCACCGGACGTCGTCGCCGTCGAACGCCACCTCACCCTCTTTCAACACGAGCGACGGACGGAAGTCGGTCAGGTCGGGCAGGACCAGGAGGTCGGCGCGGTAGCCGGGGGCGATCGATCCCCGCTCACGCAGGCCGTGATAGCGGGCGGGGTTGTGTGACGCGAGGAGGAGGGCCACCTCGGGATCGAGCCCCTCGGCCACTGCGATGCGGCACATCTGGTTCACGTGCCCCTCACGCTGCAGCAGGTCGGGCTCGCGGTCGTCCGTGCAGAAGGCGAAGTAGTCGGGGCCGAGCCGGCCGACGAGCGGGAGGAGGGCCTTGAGGTCGCGGGAGTTCGACGCCTCTCGGATCAGGACCCACATCCCTCGGCGCCGCTTCTCCCACGCCTCCTCGACGGTGGTGGCCTCGTGATCCGACCGGATCCCGGCCGCGGCGTAGGCGTCGAGCGCTCTTCCCGACACACCGGGCGCATGACCGTCCACGTGCGGCGAGGCGCGCAGCTTGTCGAGCTCCGACTCGTCTCCGGCGATCACCGCGGGGAAGTTCATCATCTCCGCGATGCCCAAGGTTCTCTTCCGCCGGAGGATCGACTCGATGTCCTCGATCGTGAACGGCTCTCGCGGCGATTCATGGGGCGACGCGGGGACGCACGAGGGGGCCATGAAGTAGACGTCCAGCGGCAGCCCTTCGCATGCGTCGATGAGCCAGTGGACGCCGTCGCGCCCGAGGACGTTCGCGATCTCGTGCGGGTCGCACACGACCGCGGTGGTTCCGTGGGGGACGACGACCCGCGCCAGCTCGTGTGGCATGACCTTGGACGACTCGAGATGCATGTGAGCGTCGATGAAGCCGGGGACGACGTAGCGCCCCGACGCGTCGATCCGCTCTCCGTCCGAGTAGGAACCGACGCCGGCGATCCGCCCGGACGCAACGGCGACGTCGGCCTCGACCCACTCTGCGGTCGGCGCGAACACGCGGCCGCCGGTTATCACCAGGTCGGGGGGCTCGTCGCCGCGGGCGACGGCGAGCAGGTGGCGGCGGTCGCTCGGCATGCTCCGGATCGTGGCACGCGGCGGTGCCCCCAACAAGACGACGCCCGCCGGGGGGGAGGAGAGGCGGGGTGGTCGCCGAATCTCCTTCTCTGGACCGAAAGGAGTTCCGTTGCTCAAACCCGCTTGCATCATCGCCACGATCGCCCTCGCCGCCGGTGCTCTCTCGGGCTCGGCTTCGGGGGGACCGACCGCCAACGGCATCGCGACCGACAACGTCGAGCACGTGAAGCACATACCTCTCGCGCAGAACGGCGTCGGCGGAAGGCTGATCGGCAAGTACTTCTACATGAACGACCAGAACAAGATCATGATCTTCGACGTCAAGGACCCGCTGAACCCCGAACTGCTGGGGCAGGTGGCGATGCCTCAGGAGTGGCAGTTCTCGCGTGAGGACCTCGACGGCAACGGAAAGATCCTCGTGGTCCCGAACACCCTCAGCGGCCAGAACGACGGCGACCTTCAGACGACCGCTCCGACCAACGCCGTCTACATCATCGACGTCGAAGACAAGCTCAATCCCAGGATCATCTCGAAGGTGCCGGGCGCAGCGCAGCACACGTTCTCGTGCGTTCTCGATTGCACGTGGGCGTACGGCTCCGACGGGAACATCATCGACCTGCGCGATCCGACGGAGCCGAAGCTCCTGAAGAACAAGTGGGGCGAGGGAACCATCGGGGGGAGCTCGGGGCACGACGTCGAGGAGGTGGCGCCCGGCCTCGTCATGACGGCGACCCAACCGATGATGCTGCTTGATGCGCGCAAGAACCCCGCCAAGCCGAAGGTGATAGCGACGTCGGAGCGGACGGAGCAATTCATGCACGGCACCAAGTGGCCGCGGAGGATGAAAGACCGGTTCCTGCTTGCCGCGTCGGAGACGACGATGAACGGCCGGTGCAACGAGCGGTCGGGATCCTTCCAAACGTGGGACGCGAGCAACTGGAAGAAGACGAGGACCTTCCGTCTGATCGACGAGGTCCGCCCGGTGAACGGCGTCATCGTCGACGGCAATCCGGTGGCACAGCGGAACTGCACGGCCCACTGGATCGAGCAGCACCCGAAATTCCGTAACGGCGGGTTCGTCGCAGCCGCCTTCTACGACCACGGCACGCGCTTCTTCAAGGTGACCCCGCGCGGAAAGATACAAGACGCCGGCTACTTCATGACGTACGCGGGACAGGCGAGCGCGGCGTACTGGATCACGGACGAGATCGTCTACACCGTCGATTACAACCGCGGTCTCGACATCCTGCGCTTCGCACCGCCCGCCGGTTAGCTCCCGGCGACGTACGATCCGGCGATGTCGTCGACCGTCGCCGCCTGTCGCGGCGTCGAACGCACCTACTTCACCAAGAGCGGCCGCGTCGATGCCCTGCGCGGGGTCGACGTGGACGTGCCGGCCGGCCGCATGACGGTGCTGATGGGACCCTCGGGTAGCGGCAAGTCGACGTTGTTGCGCATCATGGGAGGTGCGGACGCGCCGGGCGTCGGTCGCGTCGAGGTCGACGGGGCGCGCCTGCACGAGTGGTCCCGACGCCGGCGCCGCAGGTGGAGGAGGAGGACCGTCGGCCTGGTCCATCAGCGCCCGTCGGAGAACCTCATCTCCTACCTCAGCGCGCGCGAGCATCTGGAGCTTGCGGGACGCTTACGCCGCGCGTCCGTCGATCCGGGCGCGCTTCTCGATGCGGTGGGCCTCGCCCACAGGGGCGACAACACGCCGTCGGAGATGTCGGGCGGAGAGCAGCAGCGCCTCGCGTTCGCGCAGGCGATCACCGGGGGCCCGGCGATCGTGCTCGCGGACGAGCCGACGGCCGAGCTCGACCGCGGAACCGCGGTCTCCCTGATCGAGGTGATCCGCGGCCTGGTGGATCGGGGGATGTCGGTCGTCGTCGCCACGCACGATCCCCTCGTAGCGGGTGCCGCGGATCTCGTCGTCCGACTCGACCATGGACGGCGCGTCTCATGAGCGAGCTGCTGGCCCTTTCGCGCGTGTCCAAGTCGTACCGGCGCGGTCCGGAGGAGATCCACGCGCTGCGCGACGTCACGCTGGTCCTGCGGCCGGGGGAGCTGGTCGGTCTCGTCGGCCCCTCGGGGTCCGGGAAGTCGACGCTGCTGATGGTCGCCGCCGGATGGGAGAGGCCGGACGAGGGCGCCGTTTCCTGGCACGGCGAGGGCGGCGCGCCGGGCGGCGCGCCCTGGTCGGCTATCGCGCTCGTGCCCCAGCGGCTGGGCCTCGTGGACGAGCTGACGGTCGCCGAGAACGTGGCGATGCCGCTCCGCCTCGCGGGCGGCGCGTCGAGCGAGATCGATCTGCGGACGGACGAACTCCTGGCACCCCTGGATCTTGCTCCTCTCGCGCAACGCCGCCCTTCCGAGACGTCGCTCGGCGAGCAGCAACGGACCGCCATGGCGCGCGCCCTGGCTCTGCGACCGGCGCTCCTGCTGGCCGACGAGCCGACGGGGCATCAGGACGCGCGGCGAGAAGTGCTCGTGCTCCGCGCGCTACAGGACCTGATCGTCGCGGGGTCGTGCTGCCTCCTCGCTACGCACAATCCGGCGGCGCTCGCCGTGTGCAGCCGCGTCGTCGTGATGGCGGACGGCGCGATCGTGGAGGAGCGCGGCGGCGAGGCGAACCTCGACCTCCTTCTATGGGGCCGTGACCCGCGGTAGCGTCGGACCGCTACTACCGCAGTCGTAGATAGGAGCCGGATGCGGCGTCTCGACCCGGTGTGGAGGAAGGCGCCCTTCCTCCTCCGGCGCTTCCCCCAGATCCTCGCGGCCGTCGTCGCCGGCGCCATGATCCTCGGCGCGACGGCGGCGGCCCGCCCCGGCTATCTCGCGTCGAGCGGGCGCGCCGCGATCGGCAGAGAGATCGAGGAACTATCGCGCTGGGCCGGCGGCCTCAGGGTTCTCCGGGCAGGCTTCCTCGGCCGGCCGTTCCGCGCCGTGACGGGCGCCGGCGAGGAGCCGGGGGAGTTCCGCCTCCGCCCGGTCCCGTTCGACGAGAGCGTCGACTTCGTGCAGCGGGAGATCGCCCGC
>DATLFS010000127.1:0-39538 GCA_035540935.1 Actinomycetota bacterium | reverse complement strand
GAGGCGGCGGAGGTGGTGGCGGCGGGGGCGCCTGGTAGGCGCGGCCTAGGGCTCGTCGGTGCGGGCGCGCGCGAGCCGCAGTGCGCGCAGCGCGAGCTGGAGCCGCAGCTTGTCCTCCGCGTGGCGGAGCGACCATCCGGTTAGCCGCTCCACCTGCTTCAGGCGGTAGGTCACGGTGTGGGGGTGGGCGAACAGCTTCTCGCCGGCGATCTTGATGCTCCCGTCGGCGTCGAAATAAGCCTCGAGCGTCTTCACCAGCTCGCCGCGGCGCTTCTGGTCGTAGTCGAGGAGCGGGCCGAGCGTCCGGTCGACGAAGCGATCGACCAGCTTCGGCTCGCTGCGGAGGAAGTGATAGAGGAGCAGTTCGTCGAAGAGGTAGACGCTTCCCTCGATGCCGAGCGCAAGCCCGACCTCGAGGGCCTCCCGCGCCTCGAGATAGGCGCGACGGATGCCCTCCAGCCCCGGCTCGGGGCCGCCCATGCCGAACCGCCAGCCGCCCTGCAGCTCGACCACCATCTTCTCCGCGGTCGCGTACCCGTCGACGGCGGCATCCACCGGGAGCAGCGCGATCGTCTGCTCGCCCTTCTGCAGGACGATCGGATCGGCCGCAGCGTCCCCCGTCGCGCTCGCGGCTGCGGCCGCGACCACTCCCTCGTGACGCCCGCCGCGGGCGTCACCGACACCGACCAGCGCGAGGTACGAGAGCGAGAGGTCGTACCCGAACGCGTGCGCGCGGCGGAGTATCTCCTCGGGTTGCGCGTCCGTGCCGTAGAGGAGGTCGGCGAGGAACTCGCGGCGCGCGCCTTCTTGCTCGCGCACGATGGCGCGCTGCGCCCGCGCGTAAGCCTCGGCCACGCTCATCGAGATCACGTCCGTGTAGCGGAGGAGAGCGTCGGCGAGCGCGATCGACGCCTCGAGGGCCTCTTCGCCGCGCTCCTTCCGGCACTCGTCTGCCAGCACGTCCCAGCAGACGCGCGAGACCGTGCGGTAGGCGTGCAGCACGTCGTCGAGGGGGATGCTCGCCTCGGCACGCCGAGCGCCGACCCGCTCGATCGCCTCGAGCTCCTCGCTGCGGACGTCGCGGTCCTCGCTCAGGACGCCGGCCAACGTCGCGACGTTCCCCCTGACCGCCTCGCGCACGTCGTCCCGGAGCGCATCTCCGCCGCGGCCGTATGCCGGCGCGCTGTCGAAGATGGCTTCGGTGCAACGCTCGGCGATCTCGTCGAGCCGCGCCAGGAAGGCGTCGATGATCGTTCGGATCGCGGATGGAGGCATCAGGCCGGAGCGGCCACTCGCCGCAGGGCGCGGCCCAGGGCATCACGTGCGGCGACCGCCGCGGCCGGCGGAACCGAGACGCCCTCCTCTTCCAGCGCGTCGACGGGATCGAGTGCCGCTACGTACGCCGTCGAGCCCTGCTCCTGGACGACGACGTTGCAGGGGATGTGCATGGCGACGCGGATGTCGCCGTCGAGCTGCTCGATCTCCCGACTGTTCCAGGCGCCCATGAACAGGTATTGACGCTCCGCGCCGGCCTCGGGCCCGAGGACGCCCCCGACGTGCATCTCGGTGATGATCGAGAAACCTTCGCCGCGCAGAGCGAGGCGGGCGCGCACCACGGCTTCATCGTATCCCTCGTCTACGAGGACGCTGTAGCCGTAGTCGCTCATCTCCACTACGGTACCGCTCGATGCCCCTGCTCGCAGTCCCGAACGTCTCCGAGGGACGGCGGCTGGACGTCGTCTCTGCGCTGGTCGATCGGATCGACGCGAACGGCGGGATCGTGTTCGACCGGCATGCCGACGCCGCCCATAACCGCGCGGTCCTGACCGTCGGCGGTGACCTCTTGCGTTCCATGGGAGAGCTTGCGATCGCGGCGCGGGACATGATCGACCTGACGCGTCACGACGGGGTTCACCCGCGCCTCGGCGCGCTGGACGTGTGCCCGATCGTGCCGTATCGCGAGCCGGCGGAGGCCGCGCGCGAGCTCGCCGAGCAGGTCGGACGCGTCCTCGGGGACGCCGGCATCCCGGTGTTCCTCTACGGTGCGGCGGCCCGGCGCGCCGAGACTCGGCATCTCCCCGGCCTGAGACGCGGAGGTCTCGCCGGGATCGTGCAGAGGATCGCCGGCGGCCTGGCGCCGGACTTCGGTCCGCCGGAGGTCGATCCGCGCACGGGAGTCACATGCGTTGGTGCGCGCGGCCCCCTGATCGCGTTCAACGTGTGGCTGGAAGGCGACGCATCCGTGGCGGCCGCGATAGCCGCCCGCGTGCGTACGTCGGGTGGCGGCCCGCCCGGAGTGAGGGCGCTGGGCTTGGCGATGGGCGATCGGGGGCACGCCCAGGTCTCGATGAATCTGACCGACCCCGCGACGACCGGCATCGATCGCGTCTTCGAGGCCGTGGAGGCACTCGCGGAGAAGGAGGGGGTGCGTATCGCCGCGACCGAGATCGTCGGCCTGGTCGAGGAGCGCT
Source organism: Actinomycetota bacterium (assembly GCA_035540935.1). Classification (GTDB taxonomy): domain Bacteria; phylum Actinomycetota; class CADDZG01; order CADDZG01; family WHSQ01; genus DATLFS01. Next base: position 37,067 of record DATLFS010000127.1, on the reverse strand, counting down.
TCCTGCCCAAAGGGAAAGCGGCCCGGCTGCTCATGGCGCCGGGCCGCTCGGTTGAATCAGCGCTGCAGGGTTAAGACGACCTCGTCGACTTCCTCGTCGACTTGCGTGCGGTCGATTTGCGCGTGCCCGTCGACTTGCGGGTCCCGGTGGACTTGCGCGTGCCGGTGCCCTTGCGGGTCGACTTGCGCGCCGTGGACTTGCGCGTGCCGGTGGACTTGCGGGTCGACTTGCGTGCGGTCGACTTCTTCCGACCTGTCGTCTTCTTCCGACCTGTCGTCTTCTTGCGACCGGTGGTCTTCTTGCGCCCCGTCGTCTTGCGGGCGCCCGTCGTCTTCCGCGTCGACTTCCTGGCGGTCGACTTCTTCCGACCGGTCGTCTTCTTCCGACCGGTGGTCTTCTTGCGTGCGCCCGTGGTCTTGCGCGCGCCCGTCGTCTTGCGGCCGGTCGACTTCCGCGCCGATGTCTTGCGCGCGGTGGTCTTCCGCGTGCTCTTCCGTGCGGCCGTCTTACGACCCGTCGTCTTCTTCGCTGCCAACCTGCACCTCCTCTTCGCTCCTTGCGAGATCGTTCGATCTCGCAACCCCGGCGTTGCGCTGCTTCATCCAACTGCCCCGAACGCGCATGTCACAAACGCGCATTCAAGTAGCTATTGAGCAACATTCGAAGGGAAGGTGCAAGCATTCTTTTGTTCCGTCGGTGGATCGCGCGCGTTACGACGCGGTGCGCAGACGCCGAATCGTGCGCTCTTTACGAAGCCGACGACGTTCGCGTTCGGATGTTCCGCCCCATATGCCGAACTGCTCTTTGTTGTTCAACGCGTACTCAAGACACTGCATACGAACGGGACAGTCGCGGCACACCGCGCGCGCGGCCTTCGAAGATCCACCGCGTTCGGGAAAGAAGATCTCGGGATCGACCTCGGTGCAACGTGCGTCGCTCTGCCACTCGAGCGGCTGGAGCAGCTTGGTAGTGATCCTCTGCATGTCCCCCGGCTCCTCCCTGCAGGGCTTCCTCGCGGAAGGCCACATTCAGCCGGACCGTCGACGGAAGGCGCCTCGGGAAATCCGCCCCCGGCCCGAATCACAATGTTGTAATTCTAGGCTTGCGATTCGGCGGCGCGCAAGGGGCCTGACCTGCGACTTTGTCGCGCCCTACCCGGGCGTGGGCGCCGCGGCTCGGAGCGCGGCGAACACCTCTTCGGCGACGATGGGCTTCACGAAGACGGCGGCGGCGCCGGCTTGGCGCGCCAGCCATTCGTCCTGATAGCGATCGAGCAAGATGACGACCGGGACCGATCCGAGGCGCGTCGTCGCATGCATGTCGCGCGTGAGAGCGAATCCGCCCGCGCTCCCCGTCTGCAGATCCACGATCACACCCGCGGGAACGCGATCCTGCAGCCAGACCCAAGCGTCGCGCGCCTCGCGCGCGGTATGTACCTCGGCTTCACCCGATAACCCGAACTCGAGCTCCTCACGGATCGCGTCGTTGTCGGTCACCACGAGGACACTCGGCGCGCCGGCCATATCAGGCGGTCGCGGCTGTCCCGGCGTGACCCCTCACGTCCGCGGCCACGTCCGCGAGGATCTCGTCGATCTTCAGATCGAACCCGGTCTCCATCGACTGCAGGCGCCCGAGAGACGCGACGAACTCACGAGCCGCGGTCTCCGCCGCATCGACGCCTTCGACGAGGACGGTGGTGTAGTGCCGAGCGAAATGGGCGCCGCAGAAGGGACATCTGCCGGGAGCGTCGGACTCGGGGCCGATCTGCGAGAGCAGGAAGTCTCGCCCACACCTTCCACATGTAGCTTCGATCTTCATCATTCACCTCTCGCGCGTCGGGATGCGCCGTGATGATAGTCGTCGTCCGGCTCCCGCCGCGGCGACGCCTAGAGCTCGGCCTTGACGAGGTCGACCGCGGCCCGGATGTTGGCGAGTTTCCCCTTCGCCTCGTCCACCTTCCGCGTCTTGAGGCCGCAGTCGGGATCGACGAACACCCGCTCGGGCGGGATGTGCTCGAGCGTCCGCCTGATCCCCGCCGCGATCTCCTCGACCGGCTCCACCGCGTGGTGGTGGACGTCGACCACGCCGAGCCCGATGTACTTGGTGAAGGGATGCTCGGCGAACGCCTCCAGCAGGGAGTAATCGGAGTTGGCGAACTCGAGGTCGATCTGGTCGACCGGGATCTCGAGCATCTTCGGATAGGCATTGTGGAAGTCGCCGTAGCAGATGTGGGTGATCGTGTGGGCCGAGAGCGGCTCCGTCACTATCTGCATCGCCTCGATCACGAGGTCGAGCTCGTCCATGCGCGTCGACGCAGCGGGCTCATCGATCTGGATGAATTTCGCCCCCGCGCGCTCGAGGTCGAGGGCCTCGTCCCGTATGACCTTCGCCAGGTCGAGGACGAGGTCGCGGCGCGTGGCGTAGTGCTCGTTGAAGGACCAGTCGCAGATCGTGTACGGGCCGGTCAGCATCCCCTTCACCGGGCGATCGGTGAGCGACTGGGCGTATTCCCACCACTCGACCGTCACCGCGTGGTCGCGGCCCACCGGACCAACGGCGATCGGCTTCCTGTAGTAGCGGTTCCCGTAGGAACGGACGAGGCCGCCGATCTCGAGACCCGGCAGCTCCTCCGCGAAGAACGCGACCATGTCGCCGCGGTAGATCTCGCCGTCGACGACCACGTCGGTCGGCAGGCTGTTCTGGAACTCGATCCACTCCCGCGTCGCCTTACGCTCGAGCGCACGCAGCTCGTCTCCGTCGATCTCGCCCCGTGCGCGCCGCTTGCGGGCCTCGAGGATGTAGTCGGGCTTGGGGAGACTCCCCACCGACGTGGTCCACAGGCCCGGGCCCTGCAGCTCAGGAACGCTCATCGGCCCTCCACCTTTCGCGCCGCCTCGACGAGACGACCGAGCTTGGCGCGCGCCTTCTCGCGCGGCAGGAACTCCAATCCACAGGAGGGGCTGACGCTCAGCCTCTCCTCGCCGACTGTGGCGGCGAGCGACGCGATCCGGCGCGCCAGCTCGTCCGTGTCCTCGAGCTTCGTGTTCCGAGCATCGACGATCCCCGCCTGGAGCCTCATCGTCGACGGGAGCTCCGGCAGCAACTCTTCGTTCTCGGCGCCCGCCACGAGATCGAGCCCGAAGCCGTCGACCGGAAGATCGAACAGACCGCGCCCGAGGCGCTTCGCGCTCCCGAAGTAGGTGGCGACGATCGAAGCCGCGCCTTCGAGATCCCGCGTGAGGATGCCGTAGGCCCTCTTCGCAAGATCCAGGTCCTCCGGCGCGCCGAGCAGGGCCGGCTCGTCGAACTGAACGGTGGCGCATCCCGCCGCCTGTAGCTCGAACGCCTCTTGGGCCAGCACCTCGGCGAGCGCGAGCGTGAACGTCTCGTGATCCCCGTAGTGCTCGTCGATCGAGAGGTGGGCGAACGTCACCGGGCCGGGAAGCACGGCCTTCACCGGGACACTCGCGGCCTCGGACGCCGCCTTCCAGTCGTCGACGCTCATAGGGCCGCGCCACTCGACCGGACCCGTGCAGATCGGCCGGCGGTAGTAGACGTTGTTGTCGAAGAAGCGAAGAAGGCCGCCGATCTCGAAACCGGCCATGCGGCGGGCGAAGGGGGTCACGATGTCGTCCCACCGCACCTGGCCGTCGGTGACGACGTCGATCCCCGCCGCTTCCTGCTCGGCGATGACCTCGCGGACGAGCTCGTCCTGGGCGCGCCTCAGGTCGTCCGCATCCGCCTCCCCGCGGTCGAGGGCGTGGATCGTCTTACGGAGAACGAACTGACCGCCCTCCTCGGGCGGCTTCGGGTAGCTGCCGACGACCGTGGTCCTGATCCCCATCTCACCTCGCTCCTCGTGGCCGGCATCCCGACCGCGGCACGAAAAAAGCCCCTTCCCGGACGAGAAGAGGCTTGCGCTCTTTCGGCTCATCCTCCCCCGGCACGAGGCCGGAGCCGGGCTTCGCACCTGCCGCCGGAGCGGTGGTTGCGGCGGGATCTACGGGCCGGACCCTCCCCCGCTCTCGATGAGCGAAGCGATCATACCTTCCGCCCCCGGCGCGACGGCGGCCGCCCGAGGGCGGCCGCACGGTGAAGCCGTGGCTTAGAACTGAGCGGAGTCGCCGCAGGCACAGGTGCCCTTGGCGTTGGGGTTGTTGATCGTGAAGCCGGACTGCTGCAACCCGTCGACCCAGTCGACCTCGGCGCCCTTCAGGTAAGGGGCGCTCATCTTGTCGACCCGCACCTCGAGGCCCCCGACGACACCCACCTGGTCACCCTCGAGCTCACGGTCGTCGAAGTAGAGGGCGTACCGCAGGCCGGCGCAGCCACCCGGCTGAACGGCGATCCGCAGCGAATACCGCTTGTCGGCGTGCTCCTCGGGATTGGACGACGTCTCGCGCTCGAGCAGCTCGAGGACCTTCTTCGCCGCACCCTCGGTGATGTTGACCGGTGCCATGGTGGTCGTCACAGACCATTCCTCCTGACAAAGGGCCTTCTGCCCCTAAGACCTACAGAGACTCCGATATTACTGAACTTCAGTGGATCAAGGTCCATTCCCCCACTATGAGAAGGGCCGCGACCGCGGCGAGAGCGAGCACCGCCGGGCGCCCGCGAGCGAGGATCGGCGGTGGTTCCTCGAACAGCAACGGAGCGAGGAGGAGGAGAGCGGCGCCGGCCGCGGCGAACAGCGTCGTGCCGAGCACCGCCACGTGCCACACCTCGTGCATCTGCCGGTCACGCCAGGTTCGACGACCGCGGGTACGCCACCTCGGGGTCGGTCAGGATGTTGACCAGCGAGGGCTCACCCGATTCGAAAGCGCGCCGAAGGGCGGGCCCGACCTCCTCGGGATCGTCGACCAGCTCGCCGCGGCCGCCGAAGGCCTCCATCATCCGGTCGTAGCGGATGCCGGGTCGGAGGTCGGCGGCGACGTCGTAGCCGTACATCGCCCGCATCGGGTGCTTCTCGAGCGCCCAGATGCCGTTGTTGCCCACGACCGCCACCACCGGGAGGCCGTGGCGCACGAACGTCTCGAGCTCGGTCCCGGAGAACCCGAGCGCGCCGTCGCCGTAGAGGAGACACACCTGGCGGTCGGGGTGCGCGAGGCGCGCCGCGAGTGCGTAGCCCGGCCCGCAGCCGAGGCAACCGAAAGGTCCGGGATCCAGCCACGCGCCGCCCTCGTAGGACGGCACCTCGCGGCCGGCGTAGGAGACGAAGTCGCCGCCGTCTCCCACGACGATCGCATCGCGGTCCAGCACCTTCGCCAGCTCGCCGTAGACGCGCATCGGGTGTATCGGGGTCTGCGTCGAGGAGAGGTCGGCCTGCGCGGCGGCGCGCCTCTTCTCCTCTTCGCCGCGAAGCAGTTCGACCCAGTCCTTCGTGTCACCCGGCGCATCGACCGCCGCCGTCAGCGCGGCGAAAGTCTTGTCGAGGGGCGCTCCGGCTCCCGCGGCCAGAGGTATCACCTGCGAGATGAGGGAGGGGTCCGAGTCGAGGTGCACGACCTTCGTCGCCTGGCCGAAGCCCTCGCCGAAGCCGAGGCGGAAGTCGAGCGGCGTGCCGGCGACGATCACGAGGTCGGCGTCTGCCAGCGCGCGCGAGCGCGCCCGGGAGAACGCGAGGCGGTGGTCGGCCGGCACGCAGCCTCTGCCCTGCCCGTTGAGGAACACCGGCAGCTCCGCCGCCTCGACCAGCTCACGCAACGCGGCGTCGGCGCCGTCCAGCCACACGTTAGATCCGCCGATGAGCACGGGCCGCCGCGCCTCCGCGAGGAGGCGGGCGATCTCTTCCACCGCGGACCCGTCCGGCTCCGGCGTCTCGACCGGCGGAACCTCGCCGACCTCGACGTCGGTCGTGCTGAACATGACGTCCAGCGGGAAGTCGAGGAACGCCGGCCTACGCGGCGGCGAAGATGCGCCGCGCGCCGCGGCGACCACCGCGTCGACGATCGCCGCCGGGTCCATCACCGTCCGCGCCTCCGCCAGCGGCGCGAGGAACGGGACGTGGTCGATCTCTTGCAGGGAGCCCTTGCCCCAACGGAACTGCGGGGCGCGGCCGGCCAGCACGAGCATCGGCGCGCCGTTGAAACCGGCCTGCGCGATCGGGCTCATGACATTGGTCACTCCCGGCCCGGCGGTGACGACGGCTACGCCGACCCTCCTCGTGAGCCGCGCCCAGCCCTCGGCCGCGAAACCCGCGCTCTGCTCGTGACGCACGTCGACGATGCGGATGCCGTCGTTGTGGCAGGCATCGAAGATCGGAAAGATGTGGCCGCCGGAGAGCGTGAAGATCTGCTCGACGCCCAACGCTTTGAGAGCGCGCGATACCGCGTAACCCGCGTGCAGGTGTTCGGCCATCTCCCGAGAGTAACGGTGTGGAGGGTCAGTCTCCGTCGAAGACGCGCCGGCTGACGCCGGACTCGCCGGTCGACGCGGTCTCGCCGGAGGTCCGGCGGATCTTCTCTTCGTGCTCGTGGTCGTGTGCGGCCGGATCGGCGGTGCGCTCGTCCGACTCCTCGAGCATCGCGCGCGCGGCGGCACGCGCCTGATCCATGCTCTCGAAGCCGTTCTCGCGCAGCAGCTTCGCCGCGAGCTTCTCGATCCGTTCGTCGCTCATCCGGAGCCGCCGACCATCCAGGTGTCGCCCGAGGAGAGGAGCCGCTCGAGATCGCCCGGCCCCTGCTGCTCGGCCGCGCTCCTCAGCTGCGCCTCCATCGCGTCTCCGTAGACCGGGCGGTCGACGGAGCGGAAGACGCCCAGCGGAGTCGGCGAAGTCGGGCTCTGCGCCAAGCGGCTCAACGCGAATGCCAGGCTCGGATCGTCGCGGTGCTCGTCGTGGACGAGGAGGGCGGCCTCACCGGCGGTCGCGACGTCGACTATCTCCAGCGTCCCGTCGGGCTTCTGGACGACCCCCTTCGAGCCGTCGGGACCGAAGCGGATCGGCTTGCCGTGCTCGAGGTAGATGCGGTTCCCGGTGCCGCCCTTCCCGGTGAGGGCGACGAACGCGCCGTCGTTGAAGATGTTGCAGTTCTGATAGATCTCGACGAAGGCGCTCCCGCGATGCGCCGCGGCGCGCCGGAGTATCTGCGGCAGGTGCTTGCGCTCGACGTCGTAGGTCCGCGCTACAAAGGTTGCTTCGGCCGCGAGCGCGAGGCTGATCGGGTTGAACGGCGCTTCGAGCGAACCGAACGGCGTCGACTTCGTGATCTTCCCGCGCTCCGACGTCGGCGAGTACTGCCCCTTCGTCAGGCCGTAGATCTGGTTGTTGAACAACAGGATCTTCAGGTTGACGTTACGCCGGAGAGCATGGATGAAGTGGTTGCCGCCGATCGAGAGCGCGTCGCCGTCTCCGGTGACGACCCAGACGTGCAGATCGGGGCGCGCCGCCGCGACGCCGGTAGCGATCGCCGGGGCGCGGCCGTGGATGCCGTGCAGCCCGTAGGTGTCCATGTAGTAGGGGAAGCGGCTGGAGCAGCCGATCCCCGACACGAAGACGAACTTTTCGCGCGGGATGCCCAGCTCGGGCATCACAGACTGAACCGCCGCCAGGATCGCGTAGTCGCCGCATCCCGGACACCAGCGCACCTCTTGATCCGAGACGAAGTCACTGCGCGTGAGCGTCGTGACCCCGCCGGTCGCCTCGGTGATGCCTCGTTCTCCGCCGGACAGCTCGTCAGTCATCTAGATACTCCTCGATACGTGCCTCCAGCTCCGCGGCGCGGAACGGAAGACCTTTCACCTGGTTGATGGAGACGGTCGGCGTCAGGAACTCGGCGCGGAGCAGCTTGGAGAGCTGCCCCATGTTCATCTCGGGGACGATCACGGTCTCGAATCGCGCCAGCACCTCGCCGGTGTTCTTGGGGAACGGATTCAGATGCTTGAGGTGGGCGCGGGCCACCTTCTTCCCTTTGGCGCGCAAACGCCGGACCGCAGCGCCGATCGCGCCGTAGGTCGAGCCCCAGCCGAGCACCAGCGTCCTTGCATCGGTGTCGCCGTCCCACTCGAGTGGTTCGATGTCCTCTTCGATCGCTTTGATCTTGGCCGCGCGCAGCTGCGTCATCAGCTGATGGTTCTCGGCGTCGTAGGAGATGTTGCCGGTCCCGTCGGCCTTCTCGAGACCGCCGATGCGGTGCTGGAGCCCCGGCGTCCCGGGGATCGCCCACGGGCGCGCGAGCGTCTCGTCGTCGCGGAGATAGGGCCAGAAGTCCTCGCCGGCGTTCGGCCCCGCCGCGAAGCGCACCGGAATCTCCGGCAGCTTCGCCACCCCCGGTATCCGCCATGGCTCGGCGCCGTTCGCCAGGTAGCCGTCGGACAGGATGATCACCGGCGTCATGTACTTGATCGCGATGCGCACCGCCTCGAGCGCGGCCCAGAAGCACGACGGCGGCGAGTAGGCGGCGACGATCGGCAGCGGCGCCTCTCCGTGACGGCCGTACATCGCGTGCAGAAGGTCGCTCTGCTCCGTCTTCGTGGGAAGGCCGGTCGACGGACCGCCGCGCTGGATGTCGACCACGATCAGCGGGAGCTCGAGCGCGATGCCGAGCCCGATCGCCTCGCTCTTGAGGTCGAGCCCGGGGCCCGACGTGGTCGTAACGCCGATGTGGCCGGAGAACGACGCGCCGAGCGCCATCGAGACGGCGGCGATCTCGTCCTCGGCCTGGATCGTCCGCACGCCGAAGTTCTTGTGACGGCTCAGCTCGTGGAGGAGGTCGGACGCCGGCGTGATGGGATACGAGCCGAGGAACACCGGGAGCTTGGACTGCACACCCGCTGCGATCAATCCGAGCGCCAGCGCTTGGTTGCCGGTGATCCGCCGGTAGCGCCCGGGCGCGAGCGTCGCCGGCTTGACCTCGTATGCCGCCAGCTCCGCCGTCTCACCGAACGCGTGCCCGGCCTTGAGAGCGGCGACGTTAGCCTGCGCGATACCCGGCTTCTTGGCGAACTTCTTCTCGAGCCAGGCGACCGTCGGCTCGAGCGGGCGGCCGTACATCCACGAGATGACGCCGAGGGCGAACATGTTCTTGCACCGCTCGGCTTCCTTCTTGTTGAGATCAGACGCCTTGACCGCCTCGATCGTCATCTTGGTCATGGGGATCTTGATGAGCTGGTAACCGTCGAGCGAGCCGTCCTCGATCGGATTCGAGGCGTAACCCACCTTCTCGAGGTTGCGCTTCTCGAAGGCGTCCTCGTTCACGATCAGGACGCCGCCCCGCACCAGGTCTTTGAGGTTCGACTTGAGCGCCGCGGGGTTCATCGCGACCAGGACGCCGGGCTGATCCCCCGGCGTGAGGATGTCGTGGTCGGAGAAGTGGACCTGGAAGGCGGAGACGCCGGCCAGCGTGCCGGCCGGCGCCCGGATCTCGGCGGGGAAGTCCGGGAGCGTAGCGAGGTCGTTGCCGAAGAACGCGCTGACCGAGGTGAAGCGGTCGCCCGTGAGCTGCATGCCGTCACCCGAATCCCCCGCGAACCGGATGACGACGCGATCCAATTCCTGCCGTCCGCCCCCCCTCTTGTCAGGGGGCGCGATCTGCGCCATCTGGTGAAGCCTCCTCACCCACGAAAGTCCCGGCGCGCCGAAGCGCGTCGCGTTTCCTTATTTCTCCACCATAGTCGCACAGCGGGAGCCTCCCGAGGCCGCGACCGGCTGCTTTTTCAACCGGAGAGGACCTTCGCCGCGAGGATGTCCGCGAGCGGGACTTCCGTCGGCTTGCCCCGCCTATCGACGACGACCGCTCTTCCCTCCCCGACCGATCGCACGACGCCGATCGCCTCGGAGAACGGGTGCGCGGGGTCGCCGCCCAGACGGAAGCGCAGGGTGACGCGGCTCCCGAGGAGCGCGCGCCATGCCGCCTCGTCGGAAAGCTCCTCGTCGGTCATCCGGCGCATGCGGACCGCCCGGCGCGACGGGAGGCCGGCTGAGCCGGCCTCCGCGTGGTGCTGAGAACGAGGATCTCTACTCGGCTCTCTCCTCCGACGGTGCGAACGGCGACTCCATCGCGCCGCCGGAGGCCTCGGGGTTCTCTTCGAACCACTGGGCGTTCACCTGGATGAAGTTCTGCCACTCGGGCGGGACGTTGTCGGCCGGGAAGATGGCGTCCACGGGGCAGGCCGGCAGGCACGCATCGCAGTCGACGCACTCCTCGGGGTGGATGTACAGCTGCTCTTCGCCCTCGTAGATGCAGTCGACCGGGCACTCGTCCACGCATGCCCGGTCTTTCACGCCGATGCAGGGCTCGGCGATGACGTAGGTCATTGCGCTCGTCCTCCTGAGGGGGCTCGATCCATGTCTGGGCGCGCATCATACCCAGGCGGCTCGGCCCAACCGGGGCGCGTTCCGTAACGATGGCCGGACGGCGGACGGCGAAGATAGGGGCATGGAGCGCCGCACCGCCACGCTGCTCGCGTGGTTCTTGTTCGGCTTCACCGCGCTCGCCTTCGCCGGCGGGATCGTCTTCTCGCTGCTGAACGCCACGTCGGGGGCGGAGATCGGACCGGCGGTGCTGGCGCTGGTCATGTTCTCGTTCCCGATCGTCGGCGTCCTGGTGGCGACGCGTCATCCTCACAACTCCGTCGGCTGGATCCTCCTCGCCATCGGCTTCGCGTGGGGCTTCGCGGATGCATTCATGAAGGGCTACATCCGCTACGCCTACGTCACCGAGCCCGGGTCGCTGCCGGCGCCCGACGTCCTGGCCGCGCTACATGCCTCGGCATGGGTCCCCGGGGTGGGGCTGATCGGGACCTTCCTGATCCTGCTGTTCCCCGACGGACGCCTGCCGTCGGAGAGATGGCGGCCGCTCGCGCGGCTGTCGGCGTTCGTGCTGGTCGTCGTAACCGCCTTGACCACGATGACTCCCGGTTCGATCCGCGAGGTCGCCCAGCTCGACTTCCTGCCGGCCGATCCGAATCCATTGGGGGTCGCTGCACTGCGGTCGCTGTCGGCGGCCGCATATTGGATCCTCCCGTTGCTCCCGCTCTGCATGATCGCGTCGGCCGTCGCCATGATCGGCCGCTTCCGGCGCTCACAGGGGCGCGAGCGACTCCAGCTGAAGTGGTTCTCCGCCGGCGCGGGCCTCACGGCGACGCTTTACATGACGGCGGTGGGATTCTCCCTCGCCTTCGACTCCGACTGGAGCGGGATCGGCAGCCCCGCTTGGCTGACGCTCCTGCAGAACTTTTCGCTCTTCTCGTTCGTGCTGATCCCGATCGCGGCCGGTATCGCCATCCTGCGCTACCGCCTCTACGACATCGACGTCATCATCAACCGCGCGCTCGTCTATGGCGCATTGACGGGAACGCTGGCGCTCCTCTACGCGGCCGGCGTCGTGACGACGAGCGCGCTCGCCCGCCTCGTCACGAGACAGGAGACGAACGATCTCGCGGTCGCCGCGTCGACCCTCGCGGTCGCGGCGTTGTTCCGCCCCGTGCGGCGCAACCTCCAGTCGTTCATCGACCGCCGCTTCTACCGGCGCAAGTACGACGCGGAGAAGACACTCGACCGATTCTCCGCGAGGCTGCGCGACGAGGTCGACCTCGATGCGCTGAACTCCGACGTGATCGGGGTGGTAGCCGCCACCATGCAACCGCGGCATGCCTCGATGTGGCTGAGGCCGCTCGCGCGCTAGGGGTCGACCCGGGAGGCGCGGAAGAAGACGATGCTTCTGTCCGCGCAGACCGTGCGACGGACCTGGGTCATCGCGAGCAGTCGCCCGCGGCGTAGGTACAGCTCCGCCTCGAAGCCCTCGTTGTCTTCGCTGACGATCCTGAAGCCGGCTTCTCCGACCGCGTCGCGGTACCGGTCGAGCGCGTCCTGCACGCTCCACGGCGCCGCCAGGACCACGTTCACCGTGCCGCGGTGGCGCTCTGCCGAGAGCAGGTCGGTGCCGGTGAGCAGAAGCTCCGGCGGGACGAGCGACTCGTCGGCCGCAGGATCGGCGTCGGGGAAGCCGCAATCGCCGGCGGCTCGTGGCTCACCGCCGGAGCATCCGGCGAGGACCAGACCCACGACGAGCGCCGCGGCGCACCCTCTCACTTCCGGTCGGCGCCCGAGCGGAGCAGCTTGTAGAGGCCGGCGCGCCGCGCGACGGACATGGAGAAGTCCGGACTGATCGCCATGGAGACGTCGGCGATCTTGCCGAGGCCGGCCGACACCACCGCCTCGGCGCGATTCCTCTCGACGACCCGAACCGTGGCTTCCGCCACACGACCCGGCGGGATCGCTCCGGCGACCTTCGGCACGCGGCGCCCCTCCAGCCATGAGGCGGCCATCCCGGTCTCGGTGACGAACCCGGGGCAGACCACCGACACGCCGATGCCGTGAGGACGCATCTCCTCGCGCAGCGACCACGAGAACCCGACGAGCGCGTGCTTCGTCGCGCCGTAGGTCGAGTTGTACGGAACGGCCGTCTTGCCGGCCGCCGATGCCATGTTCACGATGTGACCGCGCCGGCGCTCGATCATCCCCGGAAGGACGAGGCGGGCGAGCTGGAGCGGCGCGATCAGGTTCGTCGTCACGATCGCATCGATCGTCGCGGGGTCCTCCCTCTCGAACCTCTCGTAACGCTCGATGCCCGCGTTGTTCACCAGCACGTCGATCTTCCCCATCTCGTCGACCGCGCGCTCGACCAGCATCTGCCGTTCACCCGCATCCATGACGTCCGTCGGGACGCAGACGGCGCGCCGGCCGAGCGCGCGGACGCGGGCCGCGGTTTCCTCCAGGCCGCCGGCCGAGCGAGCCGCCAGCACGAGGTCGGTCCCGCGGGCGGCGAAGTGCTCCGCGATCAACGCGCCGAGCCCGCGGGAAGCACCCGTCACCACGACGACGGCACCTCCGAGGTCCATGTCATACCTCCCGTTCGCAGTTCAGAGCCGGAGCCACCGGCGAGCCAGCCGGTACTGCACGTACACGATCACGGCCGTCAGAACGAACAGCAGGAGCGACATGGCGGCCGCGTAGCCGAGCCTGAAGTAGACGAAGCCCTGCTCGTAGATGTACAGCGGGACGAACCGGGTGGCGTAGTTCGGGCCGCCCCCGGTGACGAGGAAGGCGGGGACGAAGCTCGCCTGCAGCGAGACGACGACGTCCCGCAACGCGAGCAGCGCGAGCACGGGAGCCATGAGCGGAAGCGTGATCCTCCGCAGAGCGTAGAACGGCGATGCCCCGTCGACGGCGGCCGCCTCGTAGAGCCGGTCCGGAACGGCGCGCCGCGCCGCCAAGGCGATGACGAACGCTTCGCCGATCTGGAAGGTCGCCATCAAGACGACTCCGGAGCGGGCCCCCCAGGCACTCGTGAGCCATCGCGGAGAACCGGTGCCGAGAGCGTCGAGTAGCAGGGGCAGCGGGCCGTAGAGGGGGTTGAGGATCCACAGCCAGAGCAGCGCGTACGCGGCGTCGGGGACGACGCTCGGCAGGTAGGCGACGGCGCGCGCCGCGGGTACGCCGCGCGCGCGCCGGTGCAGGAGCAGAGCGACGCCGGTGGCGATCACGAGCCTCAACGGCACGGCGACGGCGACGTAGAACGCGGAGTTGAGCAGCGCGTAGCGGAGATCGGCATCGCTCGCAAGCCGCCGCAGGTTGTCGAGACCGGTGAAGCGAGGCGCCTCGATACCGCTGTATTCGGTGAACGCGAGGAACGCGGTCGCAAGTGAGGGGAGCGCCACGAGCGCGATGAGTCCGGCGGCGTACGGCCACGCGAAGGCACCGGTTCGGTTCACGGCAGCCGCGCGCCCGAGCGATCGAACGAATGGATGTCTCGGTCGGCGAAGGCAACGCCGACCTCCTCGCCCGCCCCCGGAACGTCGGAGGGATCGATGCGCACGAGGAAGGATTCGCTCGCGACCTCAACCTCTACGAACGCGTCGGCGCCGGCGAACTCGACGCGCCGGACCTTCCCGGCGAAGCGGCCTCCGTCGCGCTCCACGAGCACCGCTCTCTCGGCGCGCACGCCTATGCTCGCGACGCCGTCCGGCGCGCCGACCAGATCCGCGGAGATGATGTTCATCGGAGCCGCGCCGGCGAAGCGCGCCACGAACACGTTGCGAGGAGCCGAGTAGATCTCCTCGGGGGGACCAGACTGCTCGACGCGCCCGGCGCGCAGGACGACGACGTGGTCGGCCATCGCCATCGCCTCGACCTGGTCGTGGGTCACGTAGATCGTCGTCGCGCCCGTGCCTTCGTGAAGCATCCGTATCTCGCCGCGCATCTGCGTCCTCAGCTCCGCATCGAGGTTCGACAGAGGTTCGTCCATCAGGAAGACCGCGGCCTTCCGCACGAGGGCACGGGCCAAGGCCACGCGCTGTCGCTCGCCGCCGGAGAGCTGGTCCGGCCGGCGCCGCAGGGTTCCGCCGAGGCCCACGTGGGCGGCGGCCTCGGCGACCAGCTCGTCCACGTCCGGGGCACGCCGCGCGCGCAGCCCGAACGCGATGTTCTCGAAGACGCTGAGGTGCGGATAGAGGGCGTACTCCTGGAAGACCATCGCCACGTCTCGCTCGCCCGGAGGGACGGCGGTCACGTCCCGGCCGTCGACCTCGATCCTGCCGTCGTCGAGCCGGTCGAGGCCCGCGATCGCGCGCAGCAAAGTGGTCTTCCCGGATCCCGACGGGCCCACGACGACTACCAAGCGTCCCGCCGGCGCGCTGAGGTCGACGCCGTCGAGAGCCACGACCTGGTCGCGTCGGGCTCGGAAGAACTTGCGCGCGCCGGAGACGACGACGCTCACCCCCGGCCCTCCCGGAAGAGAGGGCGCGTCAGCCGGTCGAGATCGGAGATCGCATCCTCCACGGAATAGCCGTCTTCGTAGAACGCCCTCGTCAGCACCTGCTCCGCGACCGCTTCTATCTCCGGCCACGTCGGCATGACCGGCGTCCGCCGGATGATCGGGATCGATTCGAGGAAGACCTCCGAGCGCGCCGGGGGCTGGCTCGGGTCGAGGAAGGCGCCGGACCGGGCGACGGACCTCAGCGACGGGACGGTCCGCCCCCCGAGAGCCGTGATCGACGCTCCCTGACGCCCCGTCATGAAACCGACGAACCGGATCGCCGCATCGAGGTGCTCCGTCCCCGCGGCGATGCAGTAGGCATCGGAGTGCAGGATGCCCGCGCGCCCGCCGTCGGGCGCGCTCGGTAGCGGCGCCACGTCCCAGTCGAGCGAGGTGATCTCGCGGAAGACGGGCGTATCCCGCCGCGACGAGAGATACATGCCGAGCTTCCCGCTCGCGAAGCGCGTCTCGAGGTCCTGCGCCGCGACCTCGTCGGCGGACGGCACGAGGCCGTCGTGGACCAGCGCGACCACGTACTCGAGCGCGGCCCGCGCCCTCGGCTCGGAGAGAGTGAATCGTTCCGGCGCTTGCGGATCGTCGACGATGTCTCCCCCGTTCGCCCATACGAACGGCGCGAGACGGATGATGCTGGGCTCGATGCCGAGGCCGTGCACGCCGTCACCGGTGAGAGCGCGCGCGGTCTCACGGAAGCCGACCCAATCCCACGATCCGTCCGGCTCGTCGAGCCGCACTCTCTGGAACAGCGTCTTGTTGTAGTAGACGACCAGCGAGGAGATGTTCTGCGGCATGCACTGGAGTGCCCCGTCGTAGGTGAAGGCCTCGAGTGGAGGCGCGAAGTACTCCGCCCGGTCGATCCCGGCGTCGGCGAGATGACCTTCGATCGGTTCGATCGCCCCGCGCGTGACGAACTGCGCGTACTCCCTGAAGTTCACGAGGAACACGTCCGGCGGTGTCCCTCCCGAGAAGGCGGTGACGAGACGCGACAGATGATCGTCCTTGCTCGCAACGCCGACCAGACGAACGTCGATGTCCGGATTGTCCTCCTCGAACGCGCGCGCCGCGGCACGGTAAACCGCCACCTCTTCGGTCTCGCCCGACACCTGCACGACCAGCGCCTCGCCGGCGCGCGCCCCCTCACCCGCATCCCGATCGGTCGAGCAGGACGCGAACGGGATCAGCATCAGCAATACCGCGACCACGCGCCTCAACTCAAACATCCAACGTCCTCGTGAAGAACGCGCGCTGTGCAACGAAGAACGCGACGATCGCGGGAGCCGTCGCGATGACGCTCGCCGCAAGCAATATCGGGTGGTTCGTCGGCTCGAGCGTCTGCAGTTCGCGAAGAGCAAGCGGGAGCGTCGCGGTGCCGGATGTCGGGAGATAGAGGAGCGGGTCGAGGAAGTTCGACCAGTGGAAGATGAAGGCGAGCAGCGCGACGGCGAACGTTGCCGGCCGCCCGAGAGGGAATGCCACGCGTCGCCATAACTGGAAAGGCGAAAGCCGCTCGAGCACGGCAGCATCGAAGAGACTGCGCGGGATGCGCCGGTAGACGAGCGCGAACAAGAGGACGTAGAAGGGCGTCGTCGCCATCAGAGCGGGCGCGACGAGCGGCACCAGCGTGTCGGTCACACCGGCGGTCCGATACAGCGCGAACCGCGGGACCCAGAGGGCAGAGAGGGGCACCATGAGCGCTACGGCGGAAGCGACCACCACCGCGCGCCGTACCCGCGGCGATGCCGTGACCACGGCAAACGCAGCCCAGGAGGCCACGACCACCGTCACCGGCACCGCGATCGCGACGACGAGCAGAGAGTTGGCTATGTACGGCCACAGCGGGAGGAAGAGGAACACGGTCCGGTAGTTCTCCGGGGTCCACGGGTCGGGCATCAACTCGAGACCGTCGGGCGGAGGCAATCCCGGCGCGCGCAGCGACCCCATCACCAGCGCGACGATCGGGCCCAGGAACAACGCGCAGACGGCCACGATCGCTGCGGCGCGCAGCAAGCTCCGCATCAAGATGCACCTCGGTCGTGGAGCAACCTGATGGTCACCTGGCCGGCGCAGGGTCCGCGCAGCAGGCGATAGGCGCCGGTGCGTCGCCCCTTGGTGAAGAAGATCTCGGCGTCGATGCCGTCATTCTCCGACGCCACGATGTCGTAGCCGGCATCGAGGACGGCGCGCGCCAGAGGCGGGTAGAGCTCGACGATCTGCGTCTCGCTGACGGCGGTGGCGCCGACCGACCGGTCCTCCACCTCGATCGCGACCACCGCGCCGTACTCCTCGAGGGGGAGGTCGTCGGGGAGCGCCGACGTATCCGTCACCGCGGACGGCGTAACGCACGGCGTCGGGCGCGCCGCGGGCGGATCACCCGAGGCGCAACCGGTGAGAGCCGCCGCCAGTGCCACCGCACCCGCCCGCCGCACGAGCGAGGTTCAGGCGCGCGCCTCTGCGGCGAGGCGCTCCGCCGCGCTGCGGTACTGCTTGCCCGCGTGATAACTGGAGCGGACGAGCGGGCCCGACTCGACCCACGCGAAACCGAGCTCGTCTTCGCCGAAGGTCTTGTAGCGCGCGAACTCGTCCGGGTGGACCCAGCGATCGACGGGAAGGTGCCACGAGACGGTCGGCTGCAGGTACTGGCCGATCGTCAGCACGTCTACCCGCGCGTCCCGCAGGTCGCGCATCGCCTCGTACACCTCTTCCTCGCGCTCGCCCATCCCGACGATGAGATTGGACTTCGTGACCTGGTCCGCTCGCAGCTCCTTCGCCCCGCTCAAGAGATCGAGGGTCGCCTCGTAGCCGAAGCCGGGCCGGATCCGCGGGTGCAGGCGACGAACGGTCTCGAGGTTGTGCGCGAGCACGTCCGGGCGCGCTTCGATGACCCGCGCCAGCGACGTCAGCGGCTCCTCCTTGCGGCCCTTGAAGTCGGGGATGAGCACCTCGATCCCACACTCAGGCATCGCGTCGCGCACGGCGCGCACGGTCTCCGCCCAGTGCGCGGATGCGGCATCGTCCAGGTCGTCACGCGCCACGCCGGTTATCACCGCGAAGCGCAGGCCCATCAGCCGGACGGCCTCGGCGATCTTGGCGGGCTCCTCGGGATCCAGCGGCTCCGGGCGCGCCGTCTTGATGTCGCAGAAGGCGCAGCGGCGGGTGCAGAGGTCTCCGCCGAGAAGGAACGTTGCTTCCCGCGCCTCCCAGCACTCGTAGATGTTGGGGCAGGCGGCCTCCTCGCACACGGTGTGGAGACCGCGCTCACGCATGATCTCCATGAGCTCCGTGAAGTTCTCGCCCCGCTGCACCCTGACCTTCAGCCAATCGGGGCGGCGGCGCGGCTTAGGCGCGCCGGGACCGGGAGCCTCGCCGATGCGCACCCCTCGCCTGAGATCGCGGTCGATCTCACGGCGCGTCTTGATCGTCGGGATGAGGGGCTGAGTCATCTCCGAAAGCGTAACCGCCTCGTCGCGCCGAACGCGATCCGCAGCCTAGAACTCGGCGAGTTTCCGCATCTCCTGCTCGATGCGGTCGACGTCGGGCAGGAACCAGCGCTCGAGCGACGGCGAGTAAGGCATCGCCGGCACGTGCGGACCGCCGATGCGGACGATGGGGCCGTCGAGATCGAACATCGCTTTCTCCGCCACCTGTGCCGCGACCTCGGCGCCGAGGCCGAGGAACTTGTTGTCCTCGTAGACGATCATGACCTTGCTCGTCTTGCCGACCGACTCGAGCACCGTGTCCATGTCGAGCGGGTACAGCGACCGCAGGTCGATCACCTCGACCTCGATCCCGTCACCGGCGAGACGCGACGCCGCCTCGAGGCAGTGGTGCAGCATCAAGCCGTAGGCGACGCACGTCACGTCGTTCCCCTCGCGCTTGATGTCCGCCTTGCCGAACGGGATCGTGTAGCGCTCCTCCGGCACCTCACCCTTGATCAACCGGTAGGTCTTCTTGTGCTCGAGGTAGAGGACGGGATCGGGGTCGTCCATCGCCTGGAGCAGCATGCCCTTGGCGTCGTGCGGCGTCGACGGCGCCACGACCTTCAAGCCGGGGACGTGCGCGAAGAAAGCCTCGATCGACTGCGAGTGGTACAGCGCGCCGTGGACACCGCCGCCGTAGGGGGCTCGCATCACCAGGGGGAGACCGAAGTCGCCGTTGGAGCGATAGCGGAAACGCGCCGCCTCCTGAACGATCTGATTGAAGCCCGGGAAGATGAAGTCCGCGAACTGGAACTCCGCGACCGGACGCAGGCCGTCCACCGCGAGGCCGATCGCAACGCCCGCGATCAGGCATTCGTCGAGAGGCGTGTCGATGACCCTGTCCTCGCCGAACTCCTTCAGGAACCCGTGCGTGACGCGGAAGACGCCGCCGCGGGCGCCTACGTCCTCACCTAGGACGACGACGCGGTCGTCGCGCTTCATCTCCTCGAAGAGCGTGTCGTGGATCGTCTGGACGACGTTCTTCTCGGGAGCCGCACCGTTGCCGGCCATCACTCCACCTCCAGGTCGGCATAGACGTGGCGGGTCGCGGTCGACGGATCCGGCCAGTCGGCCTCCTCCGCCTCCTTCGCACCCTCGGACACGAGCGTCTTCGTCTCTTCGCGCATCTGAGCGATCTTGTCGTCATCGAGCACGTCGACCGTCTTGAGATAGGTCTCGAACGCGGGGATCGGATCCCGTCGCTTCGCCTCCTCGACCTCCTCCTTGGTGCGGTAGGTGCGGTCGTCGTCGTCGGAGGTGTGCGAGTAGAAGCGGTACGTCCGCAGCTCGAGAAGCGTCGGTCCCTCGCCGGCACGCGCCCGGTCGACGGCGTCTTTCGTCAAGCGGTACGACTCGAGGACGTCGTTCCCGTCCCCCTCGTAGCCCGGCATCCCGTAGCCCTTCGCGCGCTCGAACACGCGGCCTGCCACCTGCTTCGACTCGTGCACCGAGATCGCGTACTGGTTGTTCTCGCAGACGAACACGAGAGGCAGCTTGTGGATCCCGGCCATGTTCATGGCGCCGTGCCAGTCGCCCTCGGAGGTCCCGCCCTCGCCGAACCACGTTCCGACGACGGCATCCTCCTTCTTCAGCTTCTTGGCGAGAGCGACGCCGGCGGCGTGCAGCACCTGCGTCGCGATCGGAGACGACCCGGTGACGATGTTGTGGCGGCTGCTGCCCCAGTGCGCCGGCATCTGCCGTCCGCCCGAGGAAGGGTCGTCGGCTTTGCCGAAGAGGCCGAGGAAGACGTCCTTCGGCGTGAAGCCGGCGACGAGGACCAGAGCGAGGTCTCGGTAGTAAGGGCAGAAGACGTCTTTGCCTCTCTCGAACGCCCATGCCGATCCGACCTGCGCCGCCTCGTGGCCCGACACCGGGACCACGAAAGGCGCCTTGCCCATCCGGTTGAGACCCCACTGCCGTTCGTCGCAGAAGCGCGCCGTCAGCATGTAGCGATACATCTCGATGAGGTCTTCTTCTTTGAGGCCCAGCTCAGTGTGCCGGTCCTTGCCCTTCGCCATCCCTCTCCTCCTCGAAGAGTGCGTTGTGCCTAGCCGTGAACGCGCACGGGCTCCGGCGACGCGGCCGACTGCCCCCTCGCGGTACCGAAAAGATCGTCCGGATCAGCCCACTCGAGCGAACGGCCGAAGACCGCCCCCACGTGGTGCGCGGCAATCGTAGCGACTTCGCGCAGAGGGTGCCTTTCGCCGGTCTCCCGCTCGACCGAGGTGACCCCGCGACCCTGGATGCCGCACGGCACGATGCCGCCGAACATGTCGAGGTTCGTAGTGATGTTCAAAGCGAAGCCGTGCATGGTCACACCGCGGCTGATCTTCACACCGATCGCGCCGATCTTGTTAGGCCCGACCCAGACGCCCGTGTGCTCCTCATCGCGGCCGCTCACCACGCCGAGGTCGCCGAGCGTCAGGATCAGGGCCTCCTCCAGCGCGCGCAGGTAAGCGATGACGTCGTACCGCCCCTCGTCACCGAGGTGCATGATCGGGTAGCCGACGAGCTGTCCGGGACCGTGATACGTGGCGCGCCCCCCGCGATCGACGTTGTACAGGGAGATGCCGCGTTCGGCCCGCTCCGCCGCGTCGTAGAGGACGTCGTCGGTCACGGCGCGCTTGCCGAGCGTGTAGGTGTGCGGGTGCTCCAGCAGGATCAGGCAATCACCGCGGGACCCATCGGCGCGCTCGCCGAAGATCCTCCGCTGGAGGTCCCACGCGTGCGGATACTCCACCAGGCCGAGCCACGCCGCCGCCAGCGTCGCCGTCATCGCGCTATCCGTACTGCGCCAGGTCGTGCGAGAAGTCCGTCGTCTCGATCCGCTCGCGCAGGCGGGCGAGGAACTGCGCCGCCTCGGCTCCGTCGATCGTGCGGTGATCCCACGACATGTCGAGGAAGCCCATCGAGCGGACGGCGATCGCGTCCTCGTCCGTGACCACCACACGCTTCTGGATCGCCTCGAAGCCGAGGATGCCGGTCGTCCCCTGCGGGATGATCGGCACCGAGATGATCGACCCGAACGGTCCCGGGTTCGTGATCGTGAAGGTGCCGCCGACGAGATCGTCCGGTGTCAGCTTCTTGGTCCGCGCCCGCGTCACGATGTCGTTTATCCCGCGCGCCAGTCCGACGAGGTTCTTCTCGTCCGCGTTCTTCACCACCGGGACGATGAGGCCGCCGCCCTCGAGCGCCACGGCGATCCCCAGGTTGACGAAGTACTTCACCCGGTTCGCCTGGTTCTCCTCGTCGAACGAGGCGTTCACCTCCGGCATCTCGAGGAGCGTGTCGCAGACGACCTTGGCGAGGAACGGCATGTAGGTGAGGTTGAATCCCTCGCGCTCGCGGAACGCGCCCTTCACCCGCTCGCGCAGCTTGACCACGTTGCTCCAGTCGACCTCGACCGCGTTCCAGGCCCGGGCGCTCTCGAGGTGAGCGGCCACCATGTGCTCGGCCGTCCGGCGCCGGATGTTGGTCCAGGGGACGAGCTCCTCGCGCCCGCGTGCCCCGGCCGATGCCGCCGCGGGCTCGGCAGCCCTCTCCGGCTCGGGCGCCGGCTCCGCCTGGGCCGCCGGCTTGGCGGCCGGCTTCGCCTTGCGCTCCTCGACGTAACGCAGCACGTCCTGCTTGCGGATGCGCCCGCCGGTCCCGGTGCCCTCGACCTCGTCGAGGCTCACGTCGTTCTCCTCCGCGAGGCGCCGGACGAGCGGCGAGATGATGCCGCGCTTGGAGGTGTCGCCGGAGGGCGCTTTGGCCTCATGACGGGCGGCCGACGGCTCCTTGGCGGCCGCCGCCGGGGCCTCCTCCTGCTGCTCCACCTTGCGCTCCTCCGCCTGGGACTCGGAGGGGCCGCCACCGGACGCCGCCGGCTTCGCCTGCTCACCGGCCTCCGCTCCCTCGGCCTCGTCGGCGCCGGGCTGCGCCTCTGCCTCCGGCTGCTCGTCGGCCGCCGCGGCGCCGTCCGAGCCGCCACCCTCTCCGGCCTCACCCACGAGGGCGATAGCCGTCCCCACCTGCACCGTCTCCCCCTCCGGCACGAGGATCTTCTGGATCACTCCGGATGCGCTCGAAGGGACCTCGGAGTCGACCTTGTCGGTCGAGACCTCGACGATGTACTCGTCGGCCTCGACCTGGTCGCCCTCCTTCTTCAACCACTTCGTGATCGTGCCCTCGACGACGGTCTCGCCGAGCTGCGGCATCTTGATCTCGGTAGCCACTAGCCCTCCCCGGCGCTGTGAACGGAGGTCCTCGGAGGGACCCGGAAGGTCTTGCAGGTCGTCTCAGTATCCCACTCCGCCTCGCGGCGGCCTCCGCCCGTCACACCCGCACGACCCGCACGAAGTCGGTGCGGCCGGCGCGCGGGCCGGGGCTGCCGGCCACGACCGCGACGAGGTCTCCCTTCGAGACCAGCTCGGCGGAGCGGGCCGTCGCCACGGCGCGCCCGACCTCCTCGGCGGCATCGTCGGGGTCGGGAGCGCGCTCCATCCCCAGCGGCCGGACCCCCCACAGCAAGGAGAGGCCACCCAGGATCTCCTTCCGCTGGGACATCGCGACGATCGGCACCGGCGGACGGAAGGCGGCGACGCGCCGCGGCGTCGAGCCGGAGTTCGTCGGGCACAGGATCGCAGCCACACTGAGGTCGGCCGCCGCCTGCACCGCCGCATGCGCGACCGCCCACGACACGCGGTCCTCGTCGAGGTGACTCGTGTGCGGGACGGCATGGTCGCCCGGCCACGTCTCCGCCGTCAGCGCCGTCTGCGCCATGACCCGGACGGCCTCCGGGGGATCGTCTCCGATCGCCGTCTCCTCCGACAGCATGAGCGCGTCGGTGCCGTCGACGACCGCGTTCGCCACGTCGGCGACCTCGGCGCGCGTCGGCAGCGGCGCGTGCGTCATCGACTCCAGCATCTGCGTCGCGGTTATCACGGGCCGGCCCGCGCGGTTGCACGCGGCGATGATCTCCTTCTGCAGGAGAGGAACGCGGTGGAGCGGCGTCTGGATGCCGAGGTCGCCGCGGGCGACCATCACGGCATCCGCCTCCGCCACGATCCAGTTCAGGTGGTGAACCGACGAACCCGTCTCGATCTTGGCGACGAGCAGCGGCCGGTGGCCCCGCTTCGGGAGGGCGTCGCGAGCTCGGCGCACGTCGTCGGCGTCGCGCACGAAGGAGAGGCCGACCATGTCGACCTTGAACCGGAGCGCCGCCTCGAGCGCGGTGCGGTCGGCATCGGTGAAGGCCTCGACCCTCCGCTCTGCGCCCGGCAGGTGCATGCCCTTGCGCGACCGCAGGACCCCGCCGCGCAGAACCTCGGTGACGACGTCGGCCCCGTCGACCTCGACGACGCGCAGGACGATCGTCCCGTCCGCGAGGAAGATCTCGTCGCGCGGGGACACCAGCTCGCCGAGCGACGGCACCGTCGTGCCGACGCCCTCGCGATCCCCCTCGACGTCGCGCCCGGTCAGCGTGAAGGTCTGGCCCGGCTCCAACCTGACCTCTCCCCCGGCGATCGGGCCGGTTCGCATCTTCGGGCCGGGGAGGTCGGCGAGGATGCCGACGCAAAGACCCAGCTCGTGGGCCTGGGAGCGCACCTTCGCGACCGTCTCCGCGTGGATCTCGGGGGAGGCGTGCGCGAAGTTCAGGCGGCAGACGTCTACGCCCGCCTCGAGGAGGGCGCGGATCTGTTTCGGCTCGGTGCTCGCCGGCCCGAGGGTGGCGACGATCTTGGTCCTGCGCCTGCGCATCGCGTCACCGTACCCACGGGTGGGGGACGGCCCGCAGGTCAGCCGTGGAGCGGTTTGCCGGCGATGTGCAAGAAGGTCTCGCCGATCCCCTCCGACAGCGTCGGGTGGGGGTGGATCAACTCTGCCAGCTCTTCGGGATATGCCTCCCACGAAGTCGCCAGCTGCGCCTCGGTGATGAGGTCCGACGCGCGGGCGCCGACGATGTGCACGCCGAGGACCGCCCCGCCCTTCTCGGCCACGGTCTTCACGAAGCCCTGGCCGCCCCCGAGCATCAGCGCCCGGGCGAGGGCGGAGAAGGGATAGCGAGCGGTGACCACGTCGTAGCCCGCTTCCTTCGCCTTCTGCTCGGTCAGGCCGACCGCCGCCACCTCCGGCTGGCAGTAGATGACGTGGGGGATGTTCTTGTAGTCGACGGGCACGGGGTTCTGCCCGGCGATGCGCTCGGCGGTCTTCTGCCCTTCGATGAACGCGACGTGCGCCAGCTGCGGGTGCGGCCAGTTCGCCTCCGGCACGTGGATGACGTCTCCGATCGCGTAGATGCCCTCGACGCTCGTCCGGAAGCCGGGATCCACGACGATGAAGCCGCGCTCGGTCTTGACGCCGACGTCTTCCAGGCCGATACCTTCGCTGTTGGGGCCGCGGCCGATCGCGACGAGCACGCGGTCGGCCTTGAGCGTCTCTTTCGTCCCGTCCTTCTCGATGTGCAACTCGACGCCCGCCCCCGACGTCTCCGCGCCGACCACCGACGTGCCGGTGCGGAAGTTGATCCCGCGCCTCTCGAGGAGCTTGAGGAGCGCGGCCGAGATGTCGTCGTCTTCGGCCGGTGCGATCTTCGGAAGCATCTCGACCACCGTCACCTCGGACCCGAACGAGCGATAGACGCTCGCGAACTCGAGCCCGATGTAGTTGCCGCCGATTACCACCACCGACGCAGGCACGTCGCCTGCCTCGAGGCCGTGGGTCGAGTTGTGCACCTTGTCGCCGTCCGACGGCAGGAACGGGAGGTCGCGCGGCAACGAGCCCGTCGAGACGACGATGGCCTTGTCCGCCTTCAGGACCCGGTCGCCGTCCGTGGTCTGCACGGCGATCGTCTTGTTGTCGACGAGCGTCCCGGTCCCCTCGACCAGCTCGATCTTGTTCTTGCGCACCAGCCCCGAAAGGCCCTTGTACATACGGCCGACGACCGATTCCTTGAAGGCCTGGACCTTCGACCAGTCGTAGTCGGGCTCGGCGACCTTGATCCCGAACTCGCCGGCGGAGCGGAACTCATCCATCAGATCGGCGGCATGCAGAAGGGCCTTGGTCGGGATGCAGCCGCGGTGGAGGCACGTCCCGCCGACCTTGTCGCGCTCGATGATGGCCACCGAGAGGCCGAGGTCGACGGCGCGGAAGGCGCACGAATAGCCGCCGTTCCCGCCGCCCAGTATCAGGACGTCGAAGGAGCTCTGCTGGTCCGCCACGGAAAACCTCCCGTCGAGGGTGTGGTGAAGGCGAGGTTTCGACGATACCGCGGCGTCCCTCGCCACCCGACGTGCCGCGTGCGACGATCCGAGCATGAGAGGTGATCGGGTCGAGGTAGTGGTCGACGTCGGCGACGCCACGCGGACCTACGAGATCAGCGCCACCCGCGCGGGGCGCCGGGTCGAGGTCGCCACGGTGCGCGGCGTCGTCGAGGTCTCCGAGGTGACGCGCAGCGGCGAGGTCGTCCGAACGGGACGCTTCATGGCGAACCGCGTGGTGGCCGTCGTCGAGCATCCCGCGCTCGAGACGCAGCCGAAAGCGGTGCGCCGCGTGTCCGACGACCAGGCGTCGTTGCTCTAGGAGCGCGGCGCGCCGCAGTGCTTGCAGTAGGGCGCGTTCGGCGAGATCAGGCCGCCGCACTCCGCGCACGTCGCAGGTCCGACCGCGCCCCTGTCGCTCTTGCGGGCGACCGCCACCGAGAGCGCTCCCAGGAGCACGATCACCCCGAGCAGCACGGCCGTCACGAGGTTCAAGCCGACCGCCAGCCCGACCACGACCGCGAGTGAGGTCGCCACCAGGACCAGGGCCGTGACCGCGTTCGTGAACCTCACCCCAGCCTCCGCTCCAGCCAGTCCAGCACGAGCTCGATCGCCTCGGGGTCGCGCCGGAGCCGATGCCCCGCTCCTTCCAGCACGCGCGCCTCCACCCGCGACGACCGTTCTGCGATCCGGCGAACGTGGTCGACGGGGACGACGTCGTCGGCACTTCCGTGAACCGCGAGGACGGGCACCTTCACCTTCGCGATCGAGCGTTCCGGGCTCACCCGTTCGAACTCGTCGCCCCAAGCCGACGGATCCTCATGCACCTCGGGCGCCATCGACATGCCCGCGTCGCGCGCTATGCGTTCCACGCCCTCGGCGGGATCGGCCGCGAACGTGTCCCAATGGGCGGGCGCGGCCAAGAGCACGAGCGCGTCTACCGGAGCCCCGCGAGCGGCCGCTTCGACCGCCACCGCTCCCCCCGCGGACGATCCCACGAGTGCCACCGGGAGGCCGGCGGCGCCGTCCAGAGCGCGCGCCGCATCGACGACCGACCGCGCGTCCCGCACCCATCCTTCGATGGAGAAGAAGCCCGGCGCGCCGTGCGCGGCACGCATGTCGACCCACGAAGCGGCCCACCCTTCGGCCGCGAGGCGCCGGGCCAGACCGGGATAGCCCTCGTCGTCCGGATCGGGCGGGGCGATCGAAGGGATCCCATGGAGCAGCACGACGACACCCCGCGGCTCCGGCGGCAGCACCGCCGCGGCGCGCAGACGCAGTCCGTCGCAGACGATCGACAGGGGAACCTCGGTCAGCGGCATGCCGCCATTCTTGCCGTCCTTCAGCGAACGACGGCACGGCGCGCCAGATCGCGTCCTGCGTCGGTGAGCGTCAGGCGTCCGTCGTGGCGCGTGACGAGCCCTCTCTCGGCCGCGCCGGCGACCGCACGCTCGCGAAAGTCGTCGTTCCAGCGAAGACTCTCGCCCAGGTGCCGCATGCTGCTCTCGCGCGCGGCTTGAGGGGTGCCCTCGTGGTGGAACAGGTGGATCGCGAGCATCGTGTGGGCGAACTCCCACCGGCGCCGGGCGCGCCGGCGGGCCGCCGCCACGAGGCCGCGATCGGGCGCGAACAGCAGCGCGAGAAGGAACAGGATGCCCGCGGCGGACGCCATGCTTCCGGCGATCGATGCATCGAGCCAGTGAGCCAGCCAGAAGCCCGCTATGGCCGAGAGGGCTCCGGTCGCGGCCGCAACGAGAATCATCGATTGCAGGCGGTCCGTCAGCAGATACGCCGCCGAGGGCGGCACGATCAACAACGCGATCACGAGGACCGCGCCTACCGCGTCGAACGCGCCGACGGCGCTGACCGAAACCACCCCCATCAGCCCGTAGTGGAAGACGACCGGAGACATCCCGAGCGCGGCGGCGAGACCGGGATCGAAGGTCGTGACCTCGAGCTCCTTGAAGAAGGCGGTGACGAAAGCGACGTTCAGCACGAGGATCGTGCCCGTCACCCACAACGCCTTCGGTCCAAGGTCCCAGCCGAACGCGATCCACCGCTCGTACGGCGCGAACGCGAGTTCGCCGAGCAGCACCACATCGGCGTCGAGATGAACGCCCGACGGGAGGCGCGCGATCAGCACTACCGCGACGGAGAAGAGCAAGGGGAAGACGAGCCCGATCGCCGCGTCCTCGCGTACGAGCTGCGTCTTGGCCACCGCTTCGACGAGCGCGACCGTCGCGACACCGGTCAGCGCGGCTGCGACGACCAGGAGTGGGGACTGCAGGCTGCGGACCACGTAGAACGCGAGCACGATCCCCAGCAGCATCGAGTGCGCGATGGCATCGCTCATCAGAGACATGCGCCGGAGCACGAGGAAGGAGCCCGGCACGGCGCAGGCGACCGCGGCGCACACCGCAATCGCCTGGATCTCGAGCTGGGCCGCGGTCACGACGTCTCCTCCAGCTCGCGCTCGGCCCGGGCGCGTCCTGCGTCGGTGATGAACCATCCGTCGTCACCGGCGCGCCGGGCCATGCCGCGCCGCTCCAGCTCTTCGAGGTCGCCGCGTACCCCACTGCGCCCCCCCGACATCGCTTCGAGCACGGCGGCGGCGTGTGCGTGCTCCGGGTCGTCGTGCTGCCGCGCCAGCGCGTACAGATCGGAGAGGACCGCGCGCGTCCCGAAGCGCCGGCGGGCGCGCCGGTCGCGGGCGCGCCGGATCACGACGCCGCGGGCCGGCGCCGCGAGCAGCGATACGACGACGATCAGCGAGGCGCAAAGCACCACCACGGGCCCCGTCGGGAGGTGCCTCGCGGACGCGCTGATGAGCGCGCCCGATGCGCCGGAGACGGCGCCGAAGGCGGCCGCCAGCACCACCATCCCCGAGAGGTGGTCGGTCCACTGTCTCGCCGCGGCCGCCGGCGCCACGACCAGCGCGCTCATGAGCACCACCCCGACCGACTCGAGGCCGATGACGATGGCGGCGACGAGGAGCGTCGTCACGAGCAGATCGAGCCGCGCCACCGGCAGCCCGATCGAGGCCGCGAAACCCGGATCGAACGTCTGGACCTTTATCTCTTTCCAGAAGAGGGCGACGAGCGAGACGGCCGCGGCGCCGACCGCCGCCATGGCGACGACGTCCCGCTGGAGAAGCGCGGCGGCCTGTCCGAACAGGAAGGTGTCGAGGCCGGCCTGCGTCGCGTCGGGACGCCGCTGGATGAAGGTGAGCAGCATGAGGCCGAAGCCGAAGAACACGCTCAGCACCACCCCCAGAGCGGCATCCGACTTCAGCCTCGTGACGGAGGTGAGGCCGCCGGCGGCGCGCGCTCCGAGCCACCCCGCGACCGCCGCGCCGGCGATCAGCACCGGGAGCGCCTTCGTCCCGGTCAGGAGGAAGGCGAGGGCGATGCCGGGGAGCGCGGCATGGCTGATGGTGTCGCCGAGCAGGCTCTGGCGGCGCAGCACCGCGAACGATCCGAGCACGCCCGCGGTCGCGCCGATCGTGGCCGTCCCCAGCGCGACGGTCCTCAGCGTGTAGTCGGACCACCACCCCAGGAGGTCCATCTAGGCGTCCCCCGGGGGCCCGCCCGGAGCCGCGAACGCGATGCGGCCGCCGTAGGTGGCGCGGAGGTTCTCCTCGTCGAACACCTCTTGCACCGGACCGGCCGCCACGACGCGGACGTTCAGCAGCGTCACCCAGTCGAAGTACTCCTCGACCGTCTGCAGGTCGTGATGGACGACGATCACGGTCTTGCCGGCGCGCCGGAAGTCGCGCAGCAACCGGACGATCGCGCGCTCGGTGGTCGCGTCGACCCCCTGGAACGGCTCGTCCATCAGGTACACCCGCGCGTCCTGCACGATGGCTCGCGCCAGGAAGACCCGCTGTTGCTGACCGCCCGAGAGACGGCTGATGTGACGGTCGGCGAGATCGGCCATCCCGACCTCGGCCAGAGCCTCCATCGCGAGGTCCCGCTCGCGCCGCCCCGGACGCCGGAAGAGGCCGAGCTCGCCGTACCTCCCCATCGTCACCACGTCGAGGACCGTCGTCGGGAAGTCCCAGTCGATACTTCCCCTCTGGGGCACGTATCCGACGAGCCGCCGCTGCTCTGCGTAGGGCTTCCCTTCCACCAACACGCGTCCCGCCGCAGGCTCGACGAGGCGCAGGATCGCCTTCATCAGGGTCGTCTTGCCGGCACCGTTCGGCCCGACCACGGCGGCGAGGACGCCCGAGGGGACCTCGAGATCGACGTCCCACAGGACGGGTGTGTCGCCGTAGGCGACGGTCAGGTCCTCGATCTGGATCGCGGGCCTCATGCCTCCCCCCCGAGTGCGTTCACGATCGTGTCGACGTTGTGGCGGACCATGCCCGCGTAGGTGCCCTCCGGCGCTCCCGGGTCGCCGAGCGCGTCGGAGTAGAGCTCGCCCCCGAGCGCGACCTCGTAGCCCCGGGCGCGGACGGCCTCGCGCAGCGCTTCGACGAACCTCACCGGGACCGACGACTCGATGAAGACCGCCGGGATCCGCCGTTCGGCGATGAGGGTCGCCACCTCTTGTAGGTCGCGCGCGCCGGCCTCCGCCACGGTGCTGATGCCTTGGAGGCCCTTCACCTCGAAGTCGTACGCGCTGCCGAAGTAGCCGAACGCGTCGTGCGCGGTGACGAGGACCCGCTTCTCGCGCGGAAGCGTCGCGACCCGCGCCTGCACGTAGCCGTCGAGCTCGGACAGCGCGTCGCGGTAGCGGGCGGCGTTCCCCCGATAGATGGCTGCGTGGGTGGGATCGAGATCCACGAGCGCGTCGGCCACCGCGTCGACCGTGTAGGCCCAGAGCGAGACGTCGAACCAAACGTGCGGGTCGTACTGCCCCTCGTAGTCGGGCGGCGCGTGGAGGAGGTGCTCGGGCACGGCCTCGGCGACAGGCACCGTGTTGACGTAGTGACCCATCCGCTCGAACACCTCTCCCATGCGGGCCTCGAGATGCAGCCCGTTGTAGAAGACGACGTCCGCGTCGCCGAGGCGCGAGACGTCGCCCTCGCTCGCCTTGTAGAGATGGGGGTCGACCCCCGGCCCCATGAGCGCCACGACGTCGACGCGGCCGGCGCCGACGTGGGCCACGACGTCGGCCACCATCCCCGTCGTCGCCACCGCCACCACGCGGCGGCCGCGGACGTCCGGCTGCTCCCGCGCACCGACCGGCCCGCAGGCGGCGAGCGCGAGCGCGAGCAGGCGCACCTTCACCGGGCCACCCCCCGCGCTACCCGCACGGCCCTGGCGGCGTCCGGCCCGACCGCGTGTCGCTCCCCCTCCACCTCGACGGTGATCGAGCCGCCGAACGGTTCGATCAGCACCGCCTCGACGCCCCGGCCCGGCCGGATCCCCCGCCGATCGAGGTAGCGCAGCACCTCCGGGTCGCGGTCGCTCACCTCCGCGACGGTCCCGCGCTCCCCCGGCTCCATCTCGTCGAGCCGGACGCTCGCCCGCGCCACGACGGCAAGGTCTCGCGGGGGGATCGGGTGCCCGTGCGGGTCGCGGCTCGGGTGCCCGAGGCGCGACGCGATCCGCTCCTCCAGGTCCTCCGAGAGCACGTGCTCCAATACCTCGGCCTCGTCGTGCACCTTGTCCCACGGCACGCCGAGCGCCTCGGCGAGGTAGGTCTCTATCAGCCGGTGGTGGCGGATGACCTCGAGCGCCTCGCGCCGTCCGGCATCGGTGAGCTCGACCCCGCGGTAGGGGCTGTGGCGGACGTACCCGGAAGAGGCGAGCCTCTTCAGCATGTTCGTCGCCGACGCGGGGGCGACCGCGAGGCGCTCCGCGACCTGGTTGGTCGTGACGGGCCCGGCGCTCTCCTCCTCGAGGAAGTAGAGGTTCTTGAGGTAGTCCTCGGCGGCCGGGGTCGCCGCCGATCGAGGGTTTCGCCGCGCCATGGAGCGGACTTTAGCCGCGGCTAAACCTCGCCGCAAGGCGACGGCCTTTACGCTCGGCTCGATGCGCCGCTCCCGCGCCGTGCGCGCCGCCGCCCTGTCGCTCGGCATCACGGTCGCGCTCGCCCTGTTGAAGCTGGCGACGTGGGCGGCGACCGGCAGCCTCGCGGTTCTCTCCCAGGCGCTTGACTCGCTCGTCGACGTGGTCGCCCTCGGCCTCGTCTTCTTCGGCGTCCGGCTCGCCGAGAAACCGGCCGACGAGGAGCACCACTATGGCCACGCCAAGGCCGAGAACCTCGTGGCGTTCGCGCAGACGCTGGTCCTCGGCGGCCTCGTTCTGTGGGTAGCCGGGCAGTCGGTGCTGCGCCTGGGACGCGGCATCGCTCCCGTCGAGGCCCCGGCCTACGCGCTCGCGCTCCTGGCGGCATCCGGGCTGGTGGACGCGCTGCGGGCGCGGATCCTCGTGGCCGCGGCGCGCCGGGAGGACTCCGACGCTCTCCGCGCCGGAGCACTGAACGTCGTGACGGACGTCGCCACCGCCGGCGTCGCGGTCGTCTCGCTGGCTTTCGTCCGGGCGGGTGCTCCGGAGGCCGATTCGATAGGCGCGCTGCTGGTCGGCGCCGGCGTCCTCTACGCCGCGGTGCGCCTCGGCCGGCGGTCGGTCGACGTGCTGATGGATCGTGCTCCGGCCGCGCGCCGCGAGGCCGTGGCGCGCGCCGCGGCCGGCGCCGCCGGCGTGCAGGAGGCGCGCCGCGTGCGCGTGCGCTCGGCGGGACGGCAGCTCTTCGCGGACGTGACGGTCACCGCCGATCGCACGACGACGCTGGAGCGAGCGCACGACATCGCGGAAGCCGTCGAACGGGAGATCGAGCGGGAGGTGCCGGGCAGCGACGTGGTGGTGCATGTGGAGCCGGCCGCCGATTCCGGCGGCCTCGTGGAACGCGCACAGGCGGCCGCCAGCAAAGTCCCGGGGACGCACGAGGTGCACAACGTGAGCGTCCACGCGTTCGCGGACGGAGGAAGGCGCGCTCTGCACGTGACTCTCCATGCGAAGGTGCCGGCTCACACCTCGCTCGCCGAAGCGCACGTGCTGTCCGAGGGCATCGAGCGGGCCGTCGCGGATGAGCTCGGCGGCGACGTGCGGGTGGACTCGCACATCGAGCCGATGGCGCCGACGGCCCTGGGGGTGGATGTGACCGGCGACCGGCGCGACCTCGTGGACGACGTGCAGAGGATCGCTCTCGAGGAACCCGACGTCGTCGACTGCCACGAGGTGGTCGTCACGTCATCGTCGGGCGCGCTGGCGGTGGTGGCGCACGTCCGCGGCCGCGGGTCGCTCCCGCTGGCGCGCATCCACGACGCCAGCGAGCGCATCGAGAAGGCGGTGCACGCGGCGCATCCTGAGGTGGGCGACGTGCTCATCCACTTCGAGCCCGCCTAGGGACGCGGACCTACCAGCCCCGCGCCTTCCACTCGTCGAGGTGCGGCCGCTCGCGCTCGATCGTGGTGTCGTCGCCGTGCCCCGGATAGACCCTCGTGTCGCCGGGAAGCGTGAAGAGCTTCTCCTCGATGTGCCGGACGATCTCTTCGAACCGATCGGCATCGCCCCAGGTGTTCCCGGGGCCACCGGGGAAGAGCGTGTCGCCGGAGATGAGGTGCTTGCCGGACAGAAGGCAGATCCCTCCCGGCGTGTGTCCGGGCGTGTGCAGGACGGCAGCCTCGCGGCGGCCGAAGGTGACCCGGTCGCCGTCTCCGAGCGGTCGGTCGATCGGCACCGGATACTCCTCCGCCGGGTGCGCGAGCACGGGCACGCCGAAGTGCTCCACCAGTTCCGGCAACGCGGCCACGTGGTCGTGGTGACCGTGCGTCTGAACGATCGCGACGATGTCGGCGCCGGCCGCGGCCCGGATGATCTCAGCGGCGTCGAAGCACCCGTCGACGAGGAGCGCCTCGTGCGTCTCCGGGCACTCGAGCACGTAGGTGTTGTTCTCCATGGATCCGACGCGGATCTTGCGCACGATCAGGTCGTCGCCCTCGTAGTGCGGCACGTCCTTGCTCACCCCGCCACCTTCGCCGGCATCCCGTCGACGTCGACCGTCGCGCCGGGCTCGACCGTGTGCTTGAGCACTGCGATCGCGGCGTTGCCGGACGCGGAGGTCACGACTCCCACCTTCTCGCCGTCGCGCCGCGCCTCGGCGCCCGGCGCTGCCGGGCCGCTCAGGTCGAGCTTCCTGATCTTCCGGTTGACCTTGCCGCGGAAGAAGATCTTCGCCACCGCCTCCTGACCCACGTAGCAGCCCTTGTGGAAGTCGAGCGCGTCGAGCTCGTCGAGCCGCGCCTCCTGAGGCAACGACTTCGCGTCCATGTCGCGTCCCCACCGCGGGCGTCCGTGCGCGATGCGGATCGCCTCCGCCTCCTCCTCGTCCCCCCGGCGCGCCCCCGCGTCCTGCAGCGCCGCCGCGGCCTCCGACGTTCGGCCGCGAGGCAGCCAGAGATAACCGGCCGGCGGCCCGAGGAAGAGCGTCTCGTGGAGCACCGCGCCTTCTATCCGCGCCGCGGCCTCGCGCCAGCGATCGCCCACGAGCAAGAGGAGGCCCCACTCGCCGGTCACGTCCTCGATCTCGACGCGGGTCGCGAAGACGTAACGCCGCAACGCGTCGGCGAACGGATCCGCCAGGTCGCTCTCGAGATGGAGCAGGAGCGAGTCGTCGGTCGCGACCGCCTCGAAGAAGCCGACCATCCGGCCGTGCGGCGTGAGCATCGCCGCCGCCCGTGTCTCCCCCGGCCGGATGTCCTCGAAGCGGTTGGTGACGACCTGATGGAGGAACCAAGCGCGCTGTTCGCCGGTGAGCCGCAGCTTGCCGCGGTCCGACCGGTCGACCAACAGGATCTCTTCGAACGCCATACGGCTATCTTCTATCCTCGGCCGACGGTGGACTTCACTCTCAGCCCCGAGCACGAGGAGATCAGGCGGACCGCGCGCGACTTCGCGCGCCGCGAGATCGTCCCCTTCGCACGGGACTGGGACCGAAGCGAGACGATGGACCGGGGCATCGTCGAGAAGCTGGCGCGGGTCGGCTTCCTCGGCGCGCCGCTCCCCGAGGAGTACGGGGGCATGGGCCTCGACAACGTCGCCTATTGCCTCGTGGTCGAGGAACTGGGCATCGCCGACTCGTCGGTTCGCGGCGTCGTCAGCGTCAACGTCGGCCTCGTCGGGAAGACGATCCTCAGGTGGGGGACGCCGGAGCAGCGCGAACGGTGGCTGCCGTCGCTCTGCTCCGGGGAAGCTCTCGGTTGCTACGCGCTCACCGAGCCGGGGCATGGCTCCGACGCCGGCGCGCTGCGGGCGCGCGCCGAGCGCGACGGCGACGGCTGGGTCCTCAACGGGACGAAGATCTTCATCACCAACGGCACCTGGGCGACGCACGCGCTCGTGTTCGCGCGGACGTCGGAGGAGGGCGCGAGGGGCATCTCGTGCTTCGTCGTCGACACGAAGAGTCCGGGCTTCACCGCGTCGAAGGTCACGGGCAAGCTGGGTCTCCGTGCGCAGGACACGGCCGAGCTCGTGCTCGAAGACGTCCGTGTCCCGGACGGCGACCGCCTCGGCCCGGAGGGGGCGGGTTTCAAGGTGGCGATGTCGGCACTCGACGTGGGGCGGATGTCCCTCGCCGCAGGCAGCGTCGGCATCGCGCAAGGGGCACTCGACGCCGCCGTGGCGTACGCGCGCGACCGTCACGCCTTCGGACGCTCCGTCGCGTCCTTCCAATTGATCCAGGGACTCCTCGCCGACATCGCGGTCGAGACGGAGGCAGCGCGCCTGCTGACGTGGAAGGTGGCGACGATGGCCGACAGGGGAGAGACTCACACGGTCGAGTCCAGTCACGCGAAGTACTACGCGAGCGAGGCGGCCGTTCGAGCCGCGAACGCGGCCCTTCAGGTGTTCGGCGGCTATGGCTACGTGGACGAGTACCCCGTCGGCAAATATCTGCGTGACGCGCGGGTCACGACGTTGTACGAAGGAACGAGCCAGATACAGAAGCTCATCATCGGGAGGGCGTTGACGGGCGAGAGCGCGTTCTCCTGACGGAGGCAGTGTGTCGCGGGCGCCCCGATGGGTAGCCCTTGCAGCAGCAGTCGTCCGACGAGAAAGGAGCGAGATGAGCAACTCGGATGTGCCGGGCGCAGTAGTCAAGGTGACGGAGCTGGTCGGGAGCTCGACGGAGTCGTTCAGCGACGCCGTTCGGCGCGCCGTCAAGGGGGCGTCGAGGAGCATCAGGAACATCCGCGGCGTCGAGGTCATCTCGTCGACCGCGGACGTCGACGAGAACGGCGATCTGACGCTCTACAAGGTCAACGTCAAGGTCGCATTCCTGGTGGAGGGGACGGAGTAGCAGGCCCAACCAGTCCCCGCTCGTGAGCGGCGGCGGCCGCTTCGGTACGGCTGCGCACGCCGAGCTTCGCCAGGATGTTGCTGACATGGACGCTCGCGGTCTTGCGGCTGATGAACAGCGCTTCGGCGATCTCCTGATTCGTCCTGCCTGACGCGACGAGGCGTAACACCTCGAGTTCCCGCGGCGTCAGGCCCGCGGCGGCGCCGTCGCCGCCCGGCGCGCCGATACCGAGGCGCGCCCGCCGCGCCAGCGACCGGACCGCCTCTCGCAGAGGCGCCGCCCGGAGGCGATCGGCGACGTCGAGGGCGGCCGCGGCCTCGGCTGCCGCCGCCTCCCGGTCTCCCTCCGCCAGCAACGCCTCCGCGAGCCGCCACCGGCACCGCGCCTCCTCGTAGACGTAGCCGTAAGCGAACGCCTCGGCCGCCGTTCGCCATTCCCGCACACCGGAACGGCCTTCGAACCGCGCCCACTCCGCCTCCGCCCGCGCCAGCCAGGCGCGGCCTTCGGGACCCATCTGTCGTCCGGCCGCGCGCGCTCTCGCGGCGGCCTCGCGGCACTGACCGATCAAGCGAGCGGCGGCGTCCGTGTCGGCGGTGTCGGAAGCGGCGCGCGCGGCGTCGGCCTCGAGCGCGATCCCCAAGGCCGCCGGCCAGATCACACTCAGCTCCCAGGTCTCGTCGTTGGCGTCGAAGACCTCGAGCGTGCGCGTCACCAGCGCGCGTCCCCGCTCGAGGTCTCCTCGCCACAGCGCGAGGTCGGCCCCGCAGCCACCGGCCAGATAGCCGGCCCAGTCGTCGTCGGCCCACGCGAGGGCGAGACGCCCGAGACGCGCCTCCGCCCGCTCGTACCCGCGGCCTACCTCCACGAACAGCGCGGCGGCCGCAGCCGGCGCGGCGCCGAGGACGCGGTCGTCCAAGCTCGCCGCGAGATCTTCTGCCTCATCCCAGCGCCCCGCGGCGTAGTACGCGAACAGTTGAAGCGTCACCACGTTCACCCCGTACTGGCTCCATTGCAGGCCGCTGCGGAAAGCGAACGCGACCGCGTCGTCGAACGCATCGCATGCCGGTTCGAGGCGACCGAGGTCGAGCTCGAGACCTCCGACGCAGAACCGGGCGCGCAACTCCGTCTCCGCGCTCCCCGTCCTCGCGGCGCGCTCGCCGGCGCGGCGGAAGAGGGTCCGCGCCGGCGAGCGCGCCGCGAGGACGGGGAGCGCGGAGACGGAGTTGCGCGCCCGGTTCTGCGTCGGAGGTCTCGAGCTCGACCTCGGTCGC
>DATLFS010000126.1:0-14315 GCA_035540935.1 Actinomycetota bacterium | reverse complement strand
CCTCTTCGTGGTGACCCTCGTCCCCTACTCGCTCGTCGCTCCCTTCCTTGGGGTCTTCGTCGATCGCTGGGATCGCCGGAGACTCATGGCCGGGACGAACGCGATCCGGGCGCTGCTCCTGCTCACGTTGCCGATCTGGGGCGGCGCGATCGACGGTGACCTCCCGTTGTTCCTCGCCGTCCTGATCCTCCAGGGCCTCGGACGCCTCTTCCTCGCGACGAAAGGCGCCGTGCTGCCCGTCGTCCTCCACGAGCGCCGCCTCCTGCAAGGCAACGCCCTTTCGGGAGGAGGCGGAACCGTGTCGGCGGTGGCCGGAGGTGCGATCGGATTGCTGCTCGTAGGCCTGATCGGCGCGCCGGCCACCTTCGCCGTAGCCGGCGGGATCTACCTGATCCCGGCCACGCTGGTGAGGTGGATCGCTCACCCGATGGCGCACCCGGCACGGCATCTGCGCGGCCTCGGCGCCGCGGCGGGCGCCGTCGCGCGCGCGTTGTGGAGCGGCCTGCGGACCATCGCGGCCACACCCGGCGCGCGCATCCCCCTCGCGGCGATATTCGTGCTTCGGACGGTCGGCATCGTCATCGCCGTCGTCGTGATCCTCCTCATCAAGAGCGAGTTCGCGACGGACGGAGGCTTCGGCAGGCTCGGACTCTCCGGGGTCGCTCTCGGGAGTGCGGGAGCCGGAGCACTGGCGGCGGCCGTCGCCGCGCCGGCACTCGGACGCAGGATCGGAGGAAGGGTCCCAGTCCTGGTCGCGGGCTACATCGTCGTCGCCGCATCGCTGCTCGCGTTCGGAGGCATACGCGGACTCCCTGCACTCCTCGGTCTGACCGCGGTCAGCGGCGCCGGGGGGTTCTTCGCCAAGGTCGCGGTGGATGCGCAGGTCCAACACGCGCTCACCGACGACGTGCGCGGCCGCGCGTTCTCGCTCTACGACATCCTCTACAACCTCGCCAGCGTCGCCGCCGGTGCCGTCGTCGTGATCTTCGAAGGCGTCCCGCTGCGGACGCTGCTCCCTCTGGTCGGCGGCGCCACGCTGCTGGCCGCCGGCATCCTCGTGGCGCGTCTGCGGCGCGCCGGGCTAATCGGCCCTACGGCTTCCGCGCCACCAGCATGAGCTCGGGGCGATCGAAGTCTGGAGGCCGCCGCCCGTAATCCCCCGGAGAGACACCCCACACATGCTCGGGTACGAGGCCGCACCCGATCGCGAGGAGGCGCAGCTCCCTGGGGGTGTAGACGCTCGTCCACAGTTCGCTCGGATGGTCGCGGCCAACCTCGTCCTTGATCGTCGTCCGCTCGTACACGATGCCGGTATCGGCATCGAACACAGCGTCGGGCCGAGGATGACGCGCTTCGAAAAGCGCGCTGAAGGCGGTGAGCACGACCCTGCCGCCCGGCCTCGCCGCCTCGGCCATGCGCTTCAGCACGAGCGCGTCGTCTTGACCCATGACTCCGAACGCGCCCTCGCAGAGCGCGACGACCGCGTCGAACTCATCGTCGAACGGCATCGCAC
The DNA here is from genome assembly GCA_035540935.1 of Actinomycetota bacterium. Lineage (GTDB taxonomy): Bacteria > Actinomycetota > CADDZG01 > CADDZG01 > WHSQ01 > DATLFS01. The sequence goes on along the minus strand of DATLFS010000126.1, from coordinate 12,802 downwards.
GCGCGTCGCACTCGAAGAAGGCTGCGCCGACACCCGCCGCGCGGCAACGCGCCGCCGCTATCTCGAGGAAACGAGCGGACACATCTATCCCCGTCACCTTCAGCCCGTGTGCAGCCAGTGCGACCGCATGCCTGCCGGGTCCACATCCGACGTCGAGGATGCGCGCCGCCGGCGGCAGATCCAGGAGGCCGAGGAGGAAGCGAGTCTCCTGCTCGGTCCCGCGCGTGAAGTCGTAACGCAGGTACGCCTCGCCCAAGACCTCGCCCATCTCGCGGAAGTACGGATGTCCCGGGTGCGGCCGGAAGTCAGGAGCCGGGGCGGTCACTCTTCTTCTCCTTCGGCCCGACCCTGGTTCCCGTAACGGAGATCCCGCGCGCTTCGGCCCACGCTTCCAACCGCCGGTAGGCCTCGTCTTCACCAAGCGGACCCTCGTCGAACCGGAGCTCGAGGAGGAACGAGAGCGCGTCTCCCACGGCCGGCCCGGGAGGCACGCCCAGGAAGGCCATGACCTGTCGCCCGTCGAGGTCGGGCCGGATCCTCTCGATCTCCTCCCGCGCCTTCAGCTCTTCGATGCGCGCTTCCAGCTCGTCCATCCGGGCCGCGAGACGCTTCGCCTTGGCCGCGTTGCGCGTCGTGCAGTCCGCTCGCACGAGCCGGTTGAGCATCTCGAGGTAGGGCCCTGCGTCGGTGACGTACCGCCGGACCGCCGAATCGGTCCAGCCCAAACGATAGGTGTGGAAGCGATGGTGTAGGTAGATCGCGTTATAGACCGCGTCTATCACCTCGTTCGGGAAGCGCAGCGCACGCAGGCGTTCGCGCGCCATCTTCGCCCCGACGCGCTCGTGGTGATGGAAGGTCACGCCTTCCAAGTCGTCGATACGCCGCGTCTTCGGCTTCCCGATGTCGTGCAGCAGCGCGGCGAGGCGGAGGGTCAGCTGCGGAGCGGTGCGTTCCACGACCGCCAGCGTGTGGTGGAAGACGTCCTTGTGCCGGTGGATGGGATCTTGCTCGAGCTTGAGGCCGGACACCTCCGGGAGGAACAGCTCGAGGAGCCCGGTCGAGTCACACGCTTCAAGCGCAGCCGCGGGTGCGTCTCCAACCAGTAGCTTCGAGAGCTCGTCGCGGACCCGCTCGGCCGACACGGTGCCGATCAGATCCCTCAGTTCGGTGATCGCCGTGAGGACCGTCGGGTCGATCGTGAAGCCGAGCTGCGACGAAAAGCGGAAGGCACGCAGCATCCGGAGAGGATCGTCGGTGAACGAGGCCTTGGGCTCTATCGGAGTCCGCAGAGTCTTCCGCCGGAGGTCGCCCATACCGTCGAACGGGTCGACGGGCGTCCGCTCCGGAAGACGGATCGCCATGGCGTTCACGGTGAAGTCGCGGCGCGACAGGTCCGTTTCGATCGTCGCTTCGAACGTCACATCCGGGTGGCGCGATTCGGGCTCGTAGCGCTCGGAGCGGAAGGTCGTGATCTCCATGGCGATCCCGGAGACGTTCGCTCCGACGGTGCCGTACTCGATCCCCTGCAGCCACACGTGCTCGGCCAGCGGTCGGACGATCGCCAGCGTCTCTTCCGGCTTCGCCCCGGTAGCGAGGTCGAGATCGGCGTGCGGACGCCGAAGGGCGAGGTCGCGCACCGGGCCGCCGACCAGATAGAGCTCGTGCCCGTCGGCCCGGAAGCGCGCGGCGAGATCGAGCAGGGGTGAGCCCTCCTCGAGGAGGGAAGCCAGGGACCGCATGGCCCAAGGGTAAAGCGGGGGTCGGCGACGGTCCGGTGGCTCAGCCGACCGGCTGCAGACCTTCCTGCTTGAGCATGATCTCGAAGTCGTGCGAGTTCGTCGCCGCTGCCATCGCGTCCTCGAGCGTGACGAGGCCCGAGCGGTACAGGGCGAGCAGTGCCTGGTCGAAGGTCTGCATGCCGTAGAAGGACGATTCGGCGACGATGTCGTGGATCATGTGCGTCTTGTCCGGGTCGAGGATCAGGTCCCGAACGCGCCCGTTCACGACCAGAACCTCTACCGCCGGGACGCGGCCTCCTCCATCCTTGCGGGCGAGCAGACGCTGCGACACGACGCCCTTCAACGATCCGGCGAGCGAGACGCGTATCTGCGTCTGCTGGTGCGGCGGGAAGAAGTCGATGATGCGGTTGACGGTCTCGGTCACGTCGGTCGTGTGCAGCGTCGAGATGACGAGGTGCCCCGTCTCGGCGGCTTGCAGCGCTGCCTTCACCGTCTCGGCGTCACGGATCTCGCCGATGAAGATCACGTCCGGGTCCTGCCGCATGGCGGCGCGAAGTGCGCTGTTGAACTCCTGAGTGTCCTGGCCCACCTCGCGCTGATTGACGATCGCCTGGCGATCCGGGTGGAGGATCTCGATGGGGTCCTCGATCGTGAGGATGTGACAGGGCCTCGTCGAGTTGATGTGGTTGATCAGCGAACCCGTGGTCGTCGTCTTGCCGGACGAGGTCGGGCCGGTCACGAGCACGAGCCCGCGGTGCTCGTCGGCCAGCGACTGCACCACCGGAGGGAGTCCGAGTGTCTCGAACGCCGGCGCGCCGGGGAGGACCCGCCGACATGCCATGCCCACGCTCCCCCGCTGCCGGAAGACGTTCACGCGGAAACGCCCGAGCGCGGGTGCCGAATAGGCGAAGTCGACCTCGCCCTTCGCACGGAAGGTCTGGACGTGGTCGTCGTCCATCAGCTCGAGGCAGGCGCGCTCGCAGTCGGCCGCCTCCATGACGGGAAAGTCGGTCCGCTCGAGGTGCCCGTTGACCCGCACGAACGGCGGACCCCCCGCCTTGACGTGGAGGTCCGAGGCCTTCCGCTCCACCGCATACCGGAGGAGCTCGTCGACTGCTGTATGCCGTTCCATCGCCATGACCATCGGCAGGTGCCGGGGCCCTATTGAGGAAAACCCCTCGCCGTTTTGTGCGGGAGCGGCCGGGTAAGAGAAGGCGAGCAACCGCCGGTGAGGGGTCACACCTAGGAGGGCAGCAGTGGCTGAAGACACCAACAAGATGAGTCGAGCCGAGGCGGGTCGCAAGGGCGGCCGTACCACCAAGGATCGCTACGGGCCGGAGCACTTCGGCCGCATCGGCCGCATCGGCGGCAAGAAGGGCGGCGAGACGACGAAGCAGCGCTACGGCTCCGAGTTCTACCAGCGGATCGGCCGCATCGGCGGCTCGAAGTAGCGCACCGCTCCCGGCCTCAGGTAACAGACCAGGCCCGGCCCGCACCGCGGGTCGGGCCCTTCGTGTCTTTATGCTGACCTCCTATGTCCCGCACGCGGCTCCTCTCCCGCCGGGCGGCGGCGGTGGTCGCAGCCGGTCTGGTCCTGGTCTCTCTGCCTCTGCCCGGCGCCGGCGCGCAGGAGGCTGCCACCGCATCGCTTGACCTGATCGCCATCCCACCGTGGCACGCCCCCGGCGACGAGATGGGACTGCGCATCAGGGTCACGAACACGGGGACCATGCCGCTCGAGAACTACGGCCTCGTCGTGGGCCTCCTCAACCGCGTCGAGACCCGGTCCGCCCTCGAGACCTCTCTCGACCTCGGGTTGGTGCAAGCGCCGAGCTCGTTCCCGGTGCAACCGGTGCCCGAGGACCCCCTGCCGCCCGGAGGATCGGTGACGATCACGGTTGACGACCCCGTCGAGACGTTGGTTCTCCTGGGACCGAACGCCGCCAACGGCGTTTATCCGTTGAAGCTGACCCTTCAGGACGCGGTCGGGACGACGCTCGACACCGTCACGACGCAACTGCTCTTCTACACCGAGCCGCAGGAGGTCCGCCTCACGATCGTCCCGGTCGTCCCTCTGCACGACGTTCCCGCGCGGGGCCCGGACGGGGTCTTCCACCCCGACGCGGACGGCCGGTACCCACTCGAGGAGGCAGTGGCCGAGGACGGCTGGCTCACGACGGTCGTCGACGTCCTGGAGGCGGAGGTCACTCCCGCCCCGTCGGGGAGACGCCGGCAACTGCCGGCGTCGCTCCGCCTCGGCATCGCGCCCTCGGCGCGCCTCCTCGAGGAGCTGGACGACATGGCGGACGGATACCGGCGCGCCGAGGGCGGCTCGGTCGTGTCGGTTCCCCCGGACTCACCGAGCGCCTCCGCGGCCGCGGCCGTGCTCGAGCGGCTCGCCGGCCTGCTCCGTAAGGAGGGGGTCCAGCCACTGCTCGCGCCGTACGCGTTCGCGGACCTGCCGTCCATCGCCACGACGGAGGGAGCCATCGCCCGGCAGATGAGCGAAGCCGCCGTCGTGCTCCACGACGTGCTGGGCAGCGAGGTCGACCCGCGGTGGGTATTTCCGCCGGGCGGGCGTCTCGACTCGCAGGTTCTCGACGAGCTTCCTGCGGGGGCCGCCGGCCTGCGGACCTTCTTCGCCCCTGAGGCTCTCGAGCCTGCGATCAACCCCGATCTCTCCGGCTGCCCCATCGAAGCGCTCTCGCTTACATGTCCGGTGAGGGTGCGCCCGGAGACGGGCGGCTCCGTCACCGGTTACGTGTTCGACGCCAAGATCCAGGACCATCTGGTAGCCGTCGCGAGGGGGGAGGAGCCGGTCGTGTCGCTCCAGCGATTCTTCGCCGAGACGGCCATGATCCGCGAGGAATCTCCCGGTATCCCGCGAGTCATCCAGGCCACGGCGTCAACGACATGGCGCGCGTCGGCGCCGGAGCTCCGGCGTTTCGCGCGCACGTTGGCCCGCGCGCCTTGGCTCAGCAGCGCGACGCCCCTCGAGGGTCTCGCGGTCGCCGAGGCCGAAGCGGAGCGCCAGCTCCTCGGCTTCGCACCACCGTTGCCGAACCGTCCCTCCGACGCGTACTTCGAGGGGGTGGAGGACGCATCGGAGGCGGTGGAGCACTTCGCCTCGATCGAGCCTCCGGCCGCGCTCGCCCAGCGTCTTCGCAGGAACGTCCTCGTGGCACTTGCGCGCGCGTGGTGGGACGAAGGCGCGTCCGAAGGCTACGCATACGCGCGCGAAGCGAGTGAAGAGGTAGCAGAGGAGCTGGCGAAGATCGGAGCCGTCGGCGCGTCGGAGACGACCCTCACCTCCCGCCGCGGCGCGCTGCAATTCGTCGTCTTCAACGAGACCGGCTATGACGTACGGGTGCGGGTCGAGCTCGACGCGCGCGGTGACCTCGAGGTTTCAGACGCGGTTCGCGACCTCGTGATGACGGACGACCAGCAGACGATCTCCTACGACGTCACCGCGCGCGCGAGTGGCATCTTTCCGATAACGGTGCGTCTCGAGACCCCCGACGGTTTCGAGATCCAGCGCCCGCAGACGATCACCGTGAGGTCGACCGAATTCAACCAGATCGCACTCGCGCTCACCATCGGCGCCCTTGCCTTCCTGGTGCTCTTCTACGTCGGCCGCGGCGTCAGACGTCGCCGGCGCACCGCCGGAGCCGAGAGCGCTTGAGCAGTCTGGTTCGCGCCACGGCGGTCATGTCCGTCGGAACGGTTATCTCGCGCGTCACCGGACTCCTGCGCATAGCTGCGATCGCCGCGACCCTTGGCGTGGCGGAGAGCAGACTCGCCGACACCTACACGCTCGCGAACACCGCTCCCAACATCATCTACGAGCTGGTGCTGGGCGGCATCTTGACCTCGGTCTTCGTTCCCGTCTTCGTCGAGCTTCTTCAGAAAGAGGGGCGCGAACGCGCGTGGGAGGTAGCGAGCGCCATCATCAACATCTCTCTGGTCGTGTTGATGGCGGTAACCGTGATCGGGATCGTCGGCGCGCCACTGCTCGCCCGCTTCTACACGATCGGCGTCCCGGCGAACGAGGCCGAGGTGCAGCGGCACGTCCTGACCTTCCTGTTGCGTCTCTTCATCCCGCAGATCATCTTCTACGGGATAGCGGCGCTGACCGCGGGGCTGCTCAACGCCCACAAGCGCTTCGGGCCACCGATGTTCACACCGATCCTCAACAACATCTCGGTGATCGCGGTGTTCGTGGCCTTCCACCAGGCTTATCCGGCTATCGGCGGGCTCGACGAGGTGACCGACCGCCAGCTCTGGATCATGGGGATCGGCACGACGGCGGGAGTCGCCTTGATGGCGCTGGCGCAACTGCCGTTCCTGCGCGGCCACGGGAGGTACCGCCTCACACTGCACGCGGGACATCCGGCCGTGAAGCGCCTCGCGACGCTGTCCGTGTTCGTCATCGGCTACGTGATCACGAACCAGATCGGCTACCTGATCGTCCAGGTCCTGGCGGCCGGCGACCAGGGTGGCTATGCCGCGTACGTGAACGCCTTCACCTTCTTCATGCTGCCGTACGGCCTCTTCGCGGTGTCCATCATCACGGCGCTCCTGCCGGGTATGAGCGAACACGCGGTGAACGATCGCTGGGACGACTTCCGCGCGCGCCTCTCCACGGGGGTGAGGACCACCGCGTTGCTCATCCTTCCCGCTGCCGTCGGGTACTTCGTGCTGGGCGAACCCATCATCCGTTTCATGCTTGAGCGCGGGGTGATGACGTCCGCCTCGACCGAGAAGGTGGCCGGCGTCCTGCAGCTGTTCGTGGTGGGCCTGCTCCCGTTCTCGCTCTTCCAGCTCTTCCTGCGAGCCTTCTACTCACTGCAGGACACGAAGACCCCGTTCCTCATCAATTGCGCGGCGGTGGCTCTCAACACCGCGATCAACATCCCGATGTTCTTCCTGCTCGGCGTGCGTGGTCTTGCGGCGGGTCACGCCATCGCCTATGTCGCCGGCGCGGCGTTGCAGGCTCGGGCGTTGTCGCGCCGGATAGGTGGTCTCGACGGTCGGCGCGTCGCGGCCGCGCTCGCGAAGATCGGTGCGGCCGCGGGAGTGATGGGCTTCCTCGTGTGGCTCACGTCGCGAGCGGTCGAGCGGATGCTCGACCCGGTCACCTTCCTCGAACAGACGGTCGCCCTCGTCGTCCCGATCGGGGTCGGGGTCGTGGCCTACCTCGGCGTGGCTGCGGCGCTACGCGTGGAAGAGCTCGACTACGCCCGCTCGCTCCTGACCCGGCGTCTGGGCCGGGGGTGAAGTTTCGTCCGGCTCGCGCCGATATAACAGGCCGTATGAAGCCGCATCGTGACGAGCGCGGGATCTTGGTTTCGTGGCTCGCCCGGACCGTGATCGTCCTCGGCCTCCTCGGCGTCGCCCTCTTCGACGGCGGCGTGATAGCCGTGAACTTCTTCCGGCTCGACGGCGTCGCGCGCGACACCGCGGTCGAGCTGGCGGACCTGATCAACGACCGGACCCTCTCGTACACGAACGTCCCGTCTCTCGAGATGGCGGCGAAAGAGGTGGCGCGTCCCGAAGGCGCCCGCGTCGTCTCGGTCGAGGCGCATGAAGACGGCACGGTCATCGTGCGGCTGCGGAGGGAGGCCCCGACCATCGTGGTGAGGAGGATCGACGCGTTACGCGACTGGGGGCGAGCTACCGCGACGGCCCGGGCGAACACCCCGTAGCATCGGCAGCGATGCCCGACCAATCCGCGGTCCTCGCGGATCGTTACGTCTTGGAATCCCCCCTAGCGCGCGGCGGCATGGGGCAGGTGTGGCGCGCTCGGGATGAGGTGCTGGCGCGCCAGGTCGCCGTCAAGATCCTTCATTCGGGCCTCGCCGACGACGGCGCCTTCGTGGAGAGGTTCCGCCGCGAGGCGCTGGCTGCCGCCCGTTTGACGCATCCCCACATCGTGTCGATCTACGACACCGGCAGCGAGGACGAGCCCGTCGGCGGTGAGCGCCACTTCATCGTGATGGAGTACTGCTCAGGCGGGACGCTGGCTTCGCTCCTGGCCGATCAGGGACCGCTCCCGCCGGAGCGCGTTGCCGCGATCGGGACCGCCGTTTGCGACGCGCTCGCTTATGCCCACCGCCATGGGGTCGTGCATCGTGACGTCAAGCCCGCCAACGTCCTCCTTACAGGGGACGGCACGGTGAAGGTGGGTGACTTCGGCATCGCGAAGGCCGCGTTCGGCGATCAGCGTGACCTGACGACGACCGGATCGATCCTCGGGACCGTCACGTATCTATCGCCCGAGCAGGCGGAGGGCCGCGACCCAGACGCTCGCAGCGATTTGTACGCGCTTGGTGTCGTCCTTTACGAGCTGGCTACGGGACGACCACCGTTCAGTGCGGACAGTCAGGTGGCGACCGCGATGCAGCACGTTCGTGAGAAGCCGCCGCTGCCGCGAAGCATCCGAGCGGGCGTTCCGAGGACGCTGGAGAGCGCCATCATGCGCGCTCTGGAGAAGGACCCGGACGATCGCTACGCCTCGGCGGATGAGATGGGGGCGGCGCTGGCCGGAGCGGCAGCGACCACGGAAGGGACCACCGCCTTTCGCCCGGCTCCGCGCCCCCGGCCGGCGACCGCGGCGAAGGCGGACACGAGATGGGTCGGGCCCGTGCTCGCCCTCATCGTGCTGGCGATCCTGGCCGTCGTCGCCCTCCCGCGCCTCGTGTCGCCGCCCGAGGAGGATGCCTCGGAGGATGCCGGCGGGAGGAACGGCGGCGGGCGGGCGGTTCTCGAGATCGCGGGCGCGCAGGACTTCGACCCTCACGGCGACGGCCGGGAGCATCCGGACGAGGTGGCGCTCGCGACCGACGGCGACGCCGGCACCTCCTGGAGCACCGAGACCTACGACGACTCGCTGGAGCTCATCGGGAAGCCCGGCGTCGGGTTGATCTTCGACCTCGGTGAGGCCGTGGCGCCGAGCGAGATCATCGTGACGGGGAACGCAGGGGCGGTGGAGATCCGCTCGGGTGACGACATCGGCGGTGACGAGAACGCGTTCGACTCCGTTGCCGATCTCGGGCGGTTGGATGGCGAGGCGTCCGCCGACATCGATTCCGAAGCCGCGCGGTATTGGCTCGTGTGGATCACCGCGCTGCCGGGTGGTGGTGGAACCGCCGAGATCGCGGACGTCGAGTTCCGTGGATCGTGACCTCGAGCATCTGAACGACGCAGAGCTCGTCACTCGCTTCGTGGCGGGTGAGGAGCCGGCTTTCGCCGCACTGATGCGCCGCCACGAAGACCGGGTGTTCGCGCTCGCTCTGCGGATGACCGGCGACCGCGCCGACGCGCTCGACGCGACCCAGGATGCGTTCATCCAGGCGTTCCGGCGCGCCCCCGGGTTCCGGGGCGACTCCGCCTTCGGCACCTGGCTGTACCGGATCGCCATCAACGCCTGCCACGACCTGCTCCGCAAGCGAGGCCGCGCCCCGGTCCCGGAGGCCGAGCTACCGGAGCGGGCTGATACCGCTCGGGTGGACGATGCGACCGCCGCTCGCGTGGACATCGCCGCCGCTCTTGCACGCCTTCAGGAGGACTATCGAACGGCCGTCGTCCTCCACGACCTCGGCGGAGTCCCCTACGAGGAGATCGCGGTCGAGACGGGAGTGAGCATCGGTACCGTGAAATCGCGCATCAGCCGCGGCCGGCGGCGCCTCGCGGCTCTCTTGGAACAAAGCGCGGGGCCGCGGCCGTCGGAGGATTCGACGCCATGAACATCGACCACGAGCGCTGCTCCGAGCTGCTGGGACCCTACGCCGCGGGTGAGCTCCCCGAGGAGGAGACCGCCGCGGTCGCCGCCCACCTGGAGGCCTGCGACGACTGCCGCGCCGAGTTGCAGGCGGTGGTGGCTCTGCTGGAGCCGGTAGGGGGGCTGGGACCCGGCGAACGCGACTCGTTGCGACGCCGGGTGGCAGCCGAGCTGGGCATCGGGACCCCCGGCGGCGAGGTGGTCGCGCTCCCCGGGAACCGCCGGGGGTGGGGGCCGCGGCTCGCGGGCGGCCTCGCCGCGGCCGCGTCGGTAGTGGCGATCGTCGGCGGGATCATCCTCGTCGGCGGGAACGGGACGGACGATGAAGCGGGTAGTGACGGCGCTGCGATCGAGGCGCCGTTCGGCGCCACCACCGGGCCGCGCCCGCTCTTCGACTCCGGCACGGCCGATGCAGTCACGGCGGAGGCGGCGGAGGCGGCCGACGCCGGCGCCGGCGGCGGCGATTCCGAGGCGGAGGGTGCCGAAGCCGAGACCGCGTCCTCGGCGGGCGTCGCGCGCACGAGTGCTCCTGCGAGGGTCCGGCGCGCCGAGTTGCAGCGGCTGGGCGCCACCTCCGAGCCCTTCGTCTCGTTCGCACGCGCGTACCGGGCGCCGCTCGACCCCGGGCTTCAGCACGCGTTCCTCGAAGAGCTGATCGCAGCGGCGCCTGAAGAGCTGTGGGATCAGATCGAGGAGTGCGGGCAAGAGGTAGTGGAGGCGAACGACCGTGTCCTACCCGCGTACGGCGCGCACCGGCGCTTCGGCGCGAAGAACGTCCTGGTGCTCGGATTCGCCACCGCGAGCGAGCGCAACGCGCCCATCGACGGCTTTCTCTTCTATCTCTGGCCGGAGGGGTCCTGCGAGCTTCCCAGCACCTCGATCGGAGGACAGATCCAGCCCTGACGCTGCGGAATCTCGGTCGCGCGCCGGGCGTTCGATAGGGTGTGAAAGAGATGCAGGAGGACCCCCGCAACGTCGTCATCATCGGTTCCGGGCCCGCCGGACTCACCGCCGCTGTTTACGCCGCGCGCGCCGACCTTCGGCCCGTGGTCATCGAAGGTATCGAGGCCGGCGGACAGCTGATGCTCACGACCGAGGTCGAGAACTATCCCGGCTTCATCGACGGGATCATGGGTCCGGATCTCATGGAGCGCATGCGCAAGCAGGCGGCGCGGTTCGGCACCGAGTACGTGACCGACAACGTCACAAGCGTCGATTTGTCGCGCAGGCCGTTCGAGGTGGCCGTATCCGATCGAACCTTCCGCGCTAGCTCGTTGATCATCGCTACCGGCGCGCGGGCGCGCATGCTCGAGGTTCCTGGTGAGCGCGAGTTGCTCGGGCACGGCGTATCGACCTGCGCGACGTGCGACGGGTTCTTCTTCCGCGGCAAGGAGCTCGTGGTGGTCGGTGGAGGCGATTCGGCGATGGAGGAAGCGACCTTCCTGACGAAGTTCGCCACCAAAGTCACGATCGTTCACCGGCGCGCCGAACTACGCGCATCAAAGATCATGCAGCAGCGCGCCTACGACAACGACAAGATCGACTTCGTCTGGGATTCCGTGGTCACCGAGGTCTTCGGCGACGGCAAAGTCGAGGGGATCCGTCTCAAGAACATCCGCACCGGCGGCGAGGACGAGTTGCGAACCGACGGCGTCTTCGTTGCCATCGGCCATACCCCGAACACATCGTTGTTCGAGGGACAGTTGGATCTGACCGAGGGCTACGTCGTCACCCCGGGCGAGACGACCGAGACATCCGTGCCCGGCGTGTTCGCGGCGGGCGACGTGGTCGATTTCCGCTACCGCCAGGCGATAACCGCGGCGGGCATGGGGTGCATGGCGGCGATCGACGCCGAGCGTTACCTCGAGTCGCACGCGCACTAGCCTGCAGGGGGCGGCTAACCTCGTCGGACCATGCGTCGACTCTCCTGCGTCCTGGCGGTACTGCTCCTCGCCGCTCCGCCGGCGACGGCTGACGACGGTTACCTCGAGCCCGTGGCGGCGGAGGGAATGGTCTTCCCCGTCCTGCGGAGCTCCTGGTACTCCGTGATCAACTTCAAGAACGACTGGCATGCGCCTCGCATGCGGCTGGTGGACGGCGAGTGGGTGCAGATCGGGGTCCACGAAGGCAACGACATCCTGGCCGAGCCCGGAACCCCCGTCGTCGCCGTGGCGCCGGGACGCGTCGAGCAACTCGGCTGGCTCTTCTACTCCGGCTGGCGCGTCGGCATCCGCGGCGAGGACGGTCGCTACTGGTTCTATGCGCATCTCCGGCGGTTCGCCGGCGGCCTCAGCGTGGGCGACCGCGTCGCGGCGGGACAGCCTCTTGGTGAGGTGGGCAACACCGGTTACGGCGCGCGCCCCGGTCACGCGGGTGAGTTCGTCGCGCACCTGCATCTCGGGATCCGCGACGCCCGTGGGACGTGGGTGAATCCTTATCCGCTCATGCGCCGGCTCTACAGGGTCGCGGCGGCTCGCAGATGAACCTGCTGATCCGGCCCGGCGACCGGTCGCAGAAGGTCGCCGACGTTCAGGCCCGCCTTCGGGCTCTCGGTTTCGACATCGACGACGAGCTCGGATCCTTCGGGCCGAGCACGACCGCCGCGGTGCGCGCGTTCCAGCAACAGCGTGGCTTGCTCGTCGACGGACTCGTAGGGACCGAGACGTGGGCCGGCCTGGTCGAGGCGTCGTGGCGCCTCGGCGACCGGTCGCTCTACCTCACACGGCCGTTCATGCGCGGTGACGACGTCGCCGCGTTGCAGACCCGGCTCAACGCCCTCGGATACGACGCAGGCCGCGAGGACGGCATCTTCGGGCCCGACACCGACGAGGCGGTGCGGCTCTTCCAGAAGGAATACGGTGTGGTCGAGGACGGCATCTACGGTCCTGCCACGCACGCGGCGATCGCGGGACTGCGGGTCGAGCGTGCCGAAACCGCCGCCGCGCTTCGCGAGCAGCTCCGCCTGGCGCGACCGAGCGGCATGCACGAGGCGCTCGTCGTACTCGACCCCGGTCACGGCGGCGACGATCGCGGTGGCCTGGGCTGCACCGGCGCCTGGGAAGACGACATGTGCTGGGACCTGGCGACACGCATGGCGAGGCGCCTCATCGGCGACGGAGCACGCGTCCGGTTCACCCGCCACGCCGCCGAGGGTCCCGATACGCACGAACGGGCGCGGCGCGCCAACGAGGCCGACGCCGACGTCTTCGTCTCGTTGCATCTGAACGCGCACGAGGAAGCGACCGCGTCGGGTTCGAGCACTTACTACTTCCGCAGCTCCCAC
>DATLFS010000125.1:0-6173 GCA_035540935.1 Actinomycetota bacterium | reverse complement strand
GTCCGCAAGGTGGCCGCCGCCTCCGACGACTCGACGGAACAGTCGTAAGAGGACGGTCTGGGGTTTCCCTTTCCCCCGGCTCCTCGATCGGAAGAAGCGGCCTTCGGGTCGCTTCTTCCGCGTCCGACAGGGGTTGCCGCTCGAGCGGCGAAAGTCAGGCGGGATGCGCAACATCGCCCTCGCCGCTCTCGTCGCCGCATCGCTCGGGTTCGCGCCGGTCGAGGCCGCGCCGCGCCCCGCGATCCAGATAGCGCGCGGGGTCACCCAACCGGTCTTCTCCTACGAGGACGCGATCCGCGAGACCGTCTACGTGCAGTCGTACGTCGACGCCGACGGTGATCTAGAGCCCGATCTTCTCGCCACCGACATCATCAGGCCGCGCGAGACCGAGCGGGGGTTGCGCGTGCCGGTCATCTACGAGATGAGCCCCTACTACCAGAGCACCGGGCGCGGCAACGAGTCGGAGATCAAGGACGAGGAGGACGGCGACTTCGTCCCGCAGCGATTCCCGCTCTTCTACGACAACTACTTCGTGCCGCGCGGCTACGCGGTCGTCCTCCAAGACATGCGCGGCACGCGCAACTCGGAGGGCTGCATGGTGCTGGGCGGCGAGGAGGAGGCGCTCGACGCGCAGGCGACCGTCGACTGGCTGAACGGACGCAACGTCGCCTACGACGCGACCGGCGGCGAAATCGCGGCTGCCTGGACCACCGGCAAGGTAGGGATGATCGGCAAGTCCTACGACGGCTCGGTGGCGAACGCCGCCGCGACCACCGGCGTCAAGGGACTGACGACGATCGTTCCGATCGCGGCCATCAGCCGGTGGTACGACTACCACCTCAACAACGGGGTGCAGTATCTCAACGCGTACCTCACGCCGGCGAACTTCTCGTTCGTCATCGACCAGGAGCCGGGCGACGACGAGGAGCGCGGCGTCGACTGGGCGCAGGCGACCGTCGGCGAGACCGGGCCGTGCAGCGTGAAAGGCGCCGAGATCGTGGCGCGCGCGGCGAACCCGGTCGGGAGCCACGACGACTTCTGGGACCACCGCGACTTCTCCTCCGCGAAGAAGGTGCGAGCGTCGGTCTTCCTCGTCCACGGTCTCAACGACTGGAACGTCAAGCCCAACAACTTCACGAAGTGGTGGGACGCTCTCGCGCGCCGCGGCGTCAAGCGCAAGATCTGGCTGTCGCAGGCGGCGCACGACGACCCCTTCGACTTCCGGCGGGAGAAGTGGGTCGAGACGTTGCACCGCTGGTTCGACCACACGCTGCACGGCATCGACAACGGGATCGACAAGGAGCCCCGCGCCGACGTGGAGGTGCGTCCCGGCGTGTGGAGGCGCGAGCGGGACTGGCCCGCGCCCGGCACCCGCTTCCAGACGTTCTTCCTCGGCGACGGCGCGCTGACGCGGTCGCGCCCGGAGGCGGGGACGGTCTCTTTCTCGGATAACCCGCTGCAGTCGGAGAGTGCGATGGTCTCGAACCCGGACTCGGCCTCGCCCAACCGGTTGTTGTTCCTCACGCCGAAGCTCCGGCGCGCCGTGCGTATCAGCGGAACCATCGAAGTCGACATCCGTGCGTCGATCGACCGTCCCGACGCGAACCTCACCGCGCTGCTCGTCGACTATGGCCGCTCGAAGGTCTTCGACGGCGTCACGACGCAGCAGCGGGAGGATTGTTGGGGCGGCCGCAGCGCACGAGACGATGGTTGCTACCGCAAGGTCCGGCCCACCTACGGCACGACGGACATCGAGATCGTGTCCCGCGGATGGCTCGACGCGAAACACCGGGAGAGCGAGCGCGAGGTAAGCGCCGTGGTGCCGGGCGAGACCTACCGGCTCCGGTGGGAGATCTTCGGAGACGACTGGACCTTCGGCCGCGGGCACCGCATGGGCATCGTCATCGCCGGCAGTGACGCGTCGTACACGATCCCAGACCCGATGAGGCCGACGGTCACGGTCGAGCTCGGGGCGAGCAAGGTCCGGATGCCGATCGCGCCCTCTAGATAGGCGGCGCCGTAGTGCGCGAGCATCTGGGGATGCGATCGCTCCACAAGATTGTCCTGGCGATCCTCCTTTCGACGCTGTGGGCATGCGGCGGCGAGGAGCCGGCGGTCGAGCCCACTCCCGAGCCCACACCCGCGGTGGAGGAACCGACGACCGAGGAGCCGGACGCGCCCGAAGAAGAGGCGTTGTCGCTCGACATGCGCGACTCGACGTTCCAGCCGGAGACTCTCGAGGTGCCGGCCGACGAGACGGTCACGATCGAGCTCGCGAACAAGGGTCGGTTCCCCCACAACTTCACCATCGTCGACCGCGACATCTCCGTGACGGTGGAGCCGATGGGGAGCTCGGTCGTGCAGTTCGAGACGCCGAAATCGGGGACGCTCGACTTCTATTGCGAGTTCCACCGCGGCCAGGGGATGACCGGGAAGATCAGGGTACGCGGCTGATCTAGCGCCCGAGCGCGTCCATTACGGCGGCGCGCAACCGCGTGTCATCTTCGGGAGCGACGCTCCGAAGGTCGAGGACGACACGATCGTCTTGGATGCGGCCGATCACCGGAGGGTCGGCGCGCCGTAGCGCGGCGGCCAATTCGTCCGCTCCGCCCTCTGTAGGTGCGAGGGAGACGCCCCAGGATTCCAGGTCGCGCCCCGGGAGCGACCCGCCGCCCGTCACGGCGCTCGTGCGTATCACCTCGGCCTTAGCCCCCTCGCCGGCCGCCCCGACCGTCTCGGCGAGCGCGCGAGCGCGCCTCTCTAGGTCGTCGAGCGGCTGCGTGGCCGCCCTCCAGAGCGGGATCTCGTCCCGTCGCCCCGACAGGTGGAGGCGCAGCGTGGTCACGAGCGCGGCGAGGGTCATCTTGTCCGGCCGCACCGCGCGCATCAGCGGATGGCGCGCGATCCGCTCGATCGCGGCGCTCCGCCCGAGGATGAGCCCCGCCTGCGGACCACCGAGCAGCTTGTCTCCGGAAGCCGTGACCACGTCGGCGACCTCGAGCGAGTCCACCAGGGCCGGTTCGTCCTCGGTCCAGTCGAGCTCGCCGTGCCCGACCAACCCGGAGCCGAGGTCGTGGACGAGAGGGACCCCGCGGCCGCGCGCCAAGCGCCCCAGGTCCCGTTCGCTCACCGATCCGGCGAAGCCCACGACCCGGTAGTTGGAGGGGTGCACCTTCATCAACGCGGCGGTGTCGGGTCCGATCGCACGCTCGTAATCGGCGAGGTGCGTCCGATTGGTCGTGCCGACCTCGACGAGGCGGGCGCCGGATTGCGCCAGCACGTCGGGGATCCGGAACTCGCCGCCGATCTCGACCAGCTCCCCGCGGCTGACCACGACCTCACGTCCGGCGCAGAGTGCCGCCAGGACGACCAGCACCGCGGCCGCGTTGTTGTTGGCGACGAGCGCCGCCTCACAACCCGTGGCCAGACGGAGCAGCTCCTCTGCGTGTGCGTGCCTGCTGCCGCGGCCCCCCGAAGCGAGGTCGTATTCGAGGGTGGAGTAACCCGCAGCGACCTCGCGCACCGCATCGAGCTGCGCGTCACCGAGCGGGACGCGGCCGAGGTTCGTGTGTATCAAGACGCCCGTCGCATTGAGGACGGGGATTAGAGAGCCACGGTGGGCGGCAACGGCCCGCGTGCTTGCCGCGGCGACGATGACCTCGTGATCGATCTCACGTCCGGCCGCGGCCGCGGCTCTCGCTTCATCGACCGCGGCGCGCGCCGCGTGCACCCGCAGGGCGTGAGGGATCTCCTCCGGCAGCGCGGCCGCGACGCGGTCGACGGCGGGCAGATCGCGGAAGGGCCCGGCGTCGTTCATCGCGCGCCTAGCGATTGAAGTCG
The DNA here is from genome assembly GCA_035540935.1 of Actinomycetota bacterium. Taxonomy (GTDB): domain Bacteria; phylum Actinomycetota; class CADDZG01; order CADDZG01; family WHSQ01; genus DATLFS01. Next base: position 2,333 of record DATLFS010000125.1, on the reverse strand, counting down.
AGGAGCCGCCGCCGCATCGCTTCCTGGATCGCGGAGACGCGGTTGTTCACGTGCAGCTTCGAATAGATGTTCGCGACGTGCGTCGTGACCGTGCGCTCTGAGATGCGCAGGCGCGACGCGATGGTCTTGTTCGGAAGGCCGTCGCTCATGTACTTGAGGATCTCGCGCTCCCGCGGGGTCAGCGGTTGGAAGACCTCGGCGGTGTCGGCCTTCTGGTACTGCTGGAATTCGCTGAGGACCTGCGACGCCAGGTTGGGGTCGAGCGAAGCCTCGCCCCGTGCTACCGCCTTGACGGTCGTCACCACCTCGTCGAGGTCGGAGGTCTTGAGGAGGTAACCCGATGCGCCCGCTTTCAACGCGTCGAAGACGAACTGGCGCTCGTCGTGACCGGAGAGCACCACCACGCCGACGTTCGGATGCCGATCCTTGATCTCTTTGGTCGCATCGATGCCGTCTTTGCCCGGCATGACGACGTCCATGATCACGACGTCGGGGGCCTCATCCTCCACGAGGCGGAGCGCGGCGTCGCCGTCGGCGGCTTCACCTACGACCTCGATCCCCTCTTCGGTCTCGAGCATCATGCGGATGCCGCGGCGAAGCAGGTCGTGGTCGTCGACGAGGACGACTCGCACGTTTTCGCCCGTCATGTCCGCATCATAGTCACGTGCATCACACCGCCCTCAGTTGGGGTAGAGGTAAGGACATGACCTTTCACCAGAGAAACAAACGCATCGTGTCGCTCGCCGCGGTAGCGGTCCTGGGTCTCGGAGCGACCGCCTGTGATGGCGGCGGCGAGCCCGAGGTGGGGCCCACGCAGACCGAGGAGCTCCTTCCTACCGAGCACCCGACGGACGAGGAGCTCGGCGAGGGCGAGGATAGAACCGGCCGGCCTCGCCACGAGATCGAGCTCGTGGACAACGAGTACCGGCCGGACGAGGTGAGCGTGCCGGCGGGTGAGGTGGTGACGTTCCTCCTCGAGAACACCGGGGACAACGGACACACCTTCACCGTCGAGGAGCTCGACATCGACGTCGAGCTGCAATTCGACCAGAGCTCACGGGTCGACGTGATCGTCCCGAGCACAGCCGGCGAGATCGACTTCGTGTGCCGCTTCCACGGCGAGCAGGGGATGCGCGGCACCATCTTCGTCGAAGCTTGATCCGCTAGGCGATACAAGCAAGCGAAGAGTCGCTATGCCGACTACTCGTTGTGCTTGCCGCGTGACGCAGCGTCGGGCATCATTCACCTATGACTGCCCGCCGGGCGGACGACTTCCATCCGCGCCCACAGCTCCTCGATCCCGCTGAAGAGCGCGACCTCGTCCTGGCGTTCAAGGCGGGCGACACCGAGGCATACGAGCGCATCTACGACCTCTACATGCCCCGGGCGCGCAACATCTGCCGCCGCATGCTGGGCGACGAACACGACGCCGAAGAGGCGTGCCAGGAGGTCTTCCTCCGCGTTTACCAGGGCCTCCCGCGCTTCAACGGCCGCTACCAGCTCGGGGCGTGGATCGCTCGCATCGCCACGAACCGCTGCCTCGACGTGCTCCGGGCCCGCAGCCGCAAGCCGGGCGATGCGGCGGCGTTCGACGAGCTCGACGAAGCGCCCGAGCCCGTCGGCCGCATGTCCGACCCTGAGGTCATCTACATCCGCAAGGCGGAGGGTCGACGCGTCCGTAAGGTCCTCGACTCGCTTCCCCCGCTTCACCGGGCGGCGATCGTGCTGCGGGACTTCGAGGGCCTCCCCTACTGCGACATCGCCGAGATCCTCGGCGTCACGGACGTCCAGCTGAAAGCGCTCCTCCACCGCGCTCGCAAGGGCTTCAAGCGGTCGTGGCCCAGCGAGGCCCTGCAGGTCCTCGTCCCTGCCAGGCTCCTCGACCGCTTCCGTAAGGGGGGCGAAGAGGCCCGTCAGGTTCCGCAGAACCCGGGGACGTCGCAGGTCGCCGAGGTCGTCTCTTCCGCCACGCCCGCCGTCTCCTCCTGCGTCGGCGCCCTGCAGCACTGCGGGCAGGCGGTCACGGAGAAGGTTGCGTCGCTGATGACGGTGGCCGTCGTGGGGACTGCCTCGATGGGAGCCGCGGCCGTGATCCCGGCGACGGCCGAGGGTCTTCAGAACGCGATCGGCACCGGCAGCGCGGCGGCGACGACCGCGCGCGCCCCCCAGAAGAGCAGCCGCCTCGTCGTTCACCGCGCCGCGAACGACGCTCCACAGGTCGCTGAAGAGGATCCTCCCGTGGTGCCGCCGGAGCCTCAGCCGACGCCATCCGCAGAACCAACGCCAGAGCCGCCGCCGACGCCCACGCCTGCCGCTACTACGGGTGAAGGCGG
>DATLFS010000124.1:0-20881 GCA_035540935.1 Actinomycetota bacterium | reverse complement strand
GCCTCATGGTCGGCGCCACGGAGGAGGCGTTCGCGCTGATCGAACCTGCGCTCGAGACACTCGCACCTCCCGGTGGCTACGCGCACGTCGGGCCGCCGGGCGCCGGTCACTTCACGAAGATGGTCCACAACGGGATCGAGTACGGGGTCATGCAGGCATACGCGGAGGGCTTCGAGCTGCTCGCGCGCAGCGACCTCCACGTCGACCCGGCGCAGATAGCCGAGCTCTGGCGGCACGGCAGCGTCATCCGGTCGTGGCTCCTCGACCTGACCGCCCGCGCGCTGCAGGATGACCCTCGCCTCGAGAACCTCGCGCCCTACGTCGAGGACTCCGGCGAAGGAAGATGGACCGTCGAGACCGCGGTCGAGCTGGGCGTCCCCACCCCGGCCATCGCGGCAGCCCTCTTCGCCCGCTTCGCCTCGCGCGACGACGACTCGTTCGCGCTGAAGCTGCTTGCCGCGATGCGCCGGCAGTTCGGGGGTCACGCCGTCAGGCAGCGGGAAGACTGATCGCGGCCGCGACGGCCACACCGGCGTCGTGGCTGATCGAGATCGTGACCGGGCGCCCGTTCACGACCGCCGAAGGAGCTCCCGAACGAGCACGGCGGATCTCGATACGGCGCGCCCAGGCCGCGAGCGGTCCGAGATCGAGTGCCTTGATGACCGCTTCCTTCGCCGCGAGGGTTCCGGCGAGGTGAACGACGCGGTCGCGGCGTGCCGAGCAGTACCGAAGCTCCATCGCCGTGAACAGGCGCTCCTCCAACCCGGGGGAGCGCGCGAGAACGAGGCGCAGCCTCTCGACGTCGACCACGTCTACGCCGAGCATCAGGCGAGGAGAGAGGCGCCGCCGTCAACGACCAGCGTCTGCCCGGTCACCATCGCGGCGGCGGGGGACGTGAGGAAGGCGACGGCGCCCGCGACGTCTTCGGGTTCCGCCAACCTCCCGGCCGGTGTCTTGGCCCCGGCCGTCGAGAGCATCTCCTCCCGCATCGGGAAGTGCTTGAGGGCCTGGGTGTCGACGACGCCGGGCGAGACGCAGTTCACCTTCACGTTCGGTGCCAGCTCGACCGCCAGATAGCGCACCAGCGATTCGATCGCGGCCTTCGACGCACCGACGACCGCGTAACCCGGCAGGACGCGTGTCGCGCCGCCCGAGGACAGGGCGACGACCCAGCCTTCCTCTCGCATCAGCTCGACGGCGCGCCGTGCACCGAGCAGGAGGGCCCGTGCGTTCGCGTTCATCGTCCACTCCCACGCCCGCGCGTCCAGCTCCGCGACCGGACGTATGACGCCGGTGGCCGCGTTCGACACGAACACGTCGAGGCGGCCGAAGGTCTCCCCGATCTCGTCGAAGAGCGCGTCGAGACGTGCTGCGTCTCCGACGTTCGCCTTGATCGGTACGCACTTCACCGCGTGCGACTCCACCTCGGCGGCCGTCGCCTCGGCGGCAGAGCGATTGCGCAGGTAGGCGATGACGACGTTCGCGCCACGGCGCGCCAGCATCATCGCGATCGCGCGGCCGATCCCGCGCGATCCACCGGTCACGAGAGCGACCCTTCCTTCCAGGTCGCGCGTCATCGCGGCGTCCGGAAGACGAGGCAGGCGTTCTGCCCGCCGAACCCGAACGAGTTGCTGAGGGCGGCGCGGATCGGCTCTCGCCGCACACCTTCGGGTACGTAGTCGAGGTCACAGTCTTCGTCCGGGTCGTCGAGGTTGATCGTCGCGGGGACGAAACCGCGCGCGATCGCGATCGCACAGACCGCGGCTTCGACGGCACCGGCAGCTCCGAGGAGGTGCCCGGTCTGAGACTTCGTCGACGAGACCGCGATCCTCTTCGCCTCGACGCCGAAGACGGACTTGATGGCGTGCGTCTCGACGCGGTCGTTGTAGGGGGTACTGGTCCCGTGCGCGTTGACGTAGTCGACGTCGGCCGGAGAGAGCCCCGCGTCTTCGAGGGCGGTCCGCATCGCCGTCTGTGCACCGGCCCCCTCGGGGTCCGGCTGGGTGACGTGGAACGCATCCGCCGATGCTCCGTACCCCGCGACCCGGCACAGCGCGTCGGCGCCCCGCGCCTCCGCGTGCCGGCGGGACTCGAGCACGAGCACCGCCGCGCCTTCGCCGAATAGGAACCCGTCCCTTCCCTTGTCGAAGGGCCGGCTGGCGCGAGTGGGATCGTCGTTGCGGGTGCTCAGCGCGCCCATGCGGGCGAAGGCGCTCACCGCGAGGGGCGTCAGCGCCGCCTCCGTACCTCCCGCGAGCATGACGTCGGCGGCGCCCGACGCGACGTACCGATACGCCTCGCCGACGGCATGGGCGCCCGAGGCGCACGCCGACGAGAGGGCGAAGTTCGGTCCACGCAAGCCGAACTTCATCGCGACCGCCGCCGCAGCCCCGTTCGGCATGAGCTTGGGCACCATGAAGGGGCTCACGCGGCGCGGCCCCGAGGCCAGGAGGGCCGAGTGCTCGGTCTCGATCGTTCCGAGGCCACCGATGCCCGACCCAACCACCACACCGGCGCCGGCGGGCGGAGCGACACCGGCATCTTCGACCGCGAGCGACGCCGCGGCGACCGCCATCTGAGTGAAACGATCTGTTCGCGACACCTCCCGAGGGGCCGCGAAGCGCGCCGGATCGAAATCTCTCACCTCGGCGGCGATCCGGACCGGTAGATCGCTCGCGTCGAAAGCCGCGATCTCACCCGCCCCCGAACGCCCCGATAAGAGGCCCTCCGTGAAGTCCTCCACACCGGTGCCGATGGGCGACACGACACCGACGCCGGTCACCACGACCTCGGCGCGGCTCACGCCCCTACCGCCACCTTCCGCTCGACGAGGCTGGCCGCATCGCCGATCGTCCGCACGTCCTCGAGCTCCTCATCTGGGATCTCGATAGAGAAGCGCTCTTCGAGACCCAGCGTCAGCTCGGTCACGTCGAGCGAATCGAGACCGACGTCCGACGCGAGGTCGGCCTCCGGGGTGACGACGTCGGCGGGGATTCCCCTCGCCTCGAGATGCTCCTTTATCACCGCCACGATCTCCTGCCTGTCGGGCATGTCTGCTCCCTTCACTCAGGCGGTCATCCCGCCGTCCACCACCAACGTTGCTCCCGTCACGTATGAGGCGCCGGACGAGCACAGGAAACGCACGGCCGACGCGACCTCCTCAGCCCGTCCCGCGCGCCCGGCCGGCACCTTTCCGACGAGCGCGTCGAACGCTCCCTTCTCGAGCGTCGACGTGAGATCCGTCTCGACGATCCCGGGCGCGACCGCGTTCACGGTCACCCCCTTGCGCGCCACCTCGACCGCGAGCGACCGAGTCATCCCGATGAGCCCTGCCTTCGACGCCGAGTAGTTCACCTGACCGGGGCTGCCACGGAGTCCCGCAACCGATGCCACGTTGACGATGCGGCCGCGCCGCGCGCCCAACATCGCTCTCAGCGCGCGCCGTGCGCAGAGGAATGCTCCGTGCAGGTTCGTGGTCACGATGCGGTCGAACTCGTCATCGCTCATCGCGAGAGCGAGCCGGTCGGCCCGCACGCCTGCGTTGTTGACCAACACCAATGGAGATCCCGTCGCGGAATCGGCCTCGTGGAACAGCGAGTCGACCTCGTCGGGGTGCGATACATCGGCCTGAACGCAGATCCCCTCGCCTCCGCGCTCCTCCACGAGACGAAGCGTCTCCTTGGCGGCATCCGCGTCGTGCACGTAGTTCACGACGATGGGATGACCCTCCTCGGCGAGAGCGAGCGCGATCGCCCTGCCGATCCCGCGCGACGCGCCGGTCACCAACGCCGGATCAGACACCCAGAGCCTCTTCCTGCGGGCGGCGCGGCGCGGCGACCGATCCCGTCCCCCACGTCATCATCCCTGCGCCCCAGGCGAATCCGGCGCCGAACGCGGTGAGCGCGATCACGTCGCCGTCGCGCAATGTGCCGCGGCGACGAGCGTCGTCGACCGCGAGCGGTATCGACGCGGCCGAGGTGTTCCCGACCTCGGCGATGTTGGTTATCAGACGATCGAACGGCAGCTCGAGGCGCGCCGCGACCGCGCGGAGGATGCGGACGTTCGCCTGGTGCGCGACCACCAGATCGATGTCGTCGAGCGTCACGCCGGCGCGGCGTGCGATGTCGCGGATCGACTCGACCATCGCGTCGACCGCCCGGCGGTAGACCTCCCGCCCGTTCATCGCGATCTTCTGCGTCTCCGGCGGCATCCACAACAGGCGCGGCCGCGATCCGTCGGAGTAGAGGCGGAAGGGGCCGAGTCTCGGAGAGCGCGACTCCTGCACCAGGAACGCGCCGGCGCCGTCTCCGAACAGGACACACGAGCGCCGGTCGGCGTAATCCGTTACGCGCGACATGATGTCGGCGCCGACCACCAGAACGCGGCGGGCCGCGCCGGTCTCCACCAGCGCAGTCGCTTGCGTGAGCGCGTACAGGAAGCCGGCGCACCCCGCATTGAGGTCGAACGCCGCAGCGCGGTCTAAGCCGAGGCGCGACGCGACCTGTGGCGCCGCGCCCGGAAGACGTTCATCGGGGGTGAAGGTGGCGACGATCACCGCGTCCGCTTCCTCGACACCGGCGTCGGCGAGAGCGCTTCGTCCCGCAGCCGCGGCGAGATCGACCAGCGTCTCGTCCTTACCCGCGACCCGCCGCTCAAGGATGCCGGTCCGCTCGAAGATCCAGGCCTCGTCGATGCCGAGCGACCGGGCCAGTGAGGCGTTGTCGAGGACGCGCTGCGGAAGAGCCGACCCCGCGCCGGCGACCGCAGCGCCCCTCAGCATGCCCACACCCAGAAGAGGGCCTCGCCGGGATGGACCGGTTGCCCCGGCAACGCCAGCATCCCCATGACCCATCCGCGGTGGTGAGCCCTCACCGGGACGCTCTCGCCGCCGGTGTCCACCTGCGCCAACACCGTGCCGGGCTCGACCCATTCACCCTCCGCGGTGAAAGTCTCGGGTGGAAGGGGCACGAACCTGCCGGAGCAGGGCGCGATGACGAGGCGCTCCCTGATCGCGGCGCCTTCCGGCAACGCGACCTCGGCGGCATCAAACACGGGCCGCCGAACCTTGGCGGTCGAGGTGACGGAACGTGCGCGCCGCCAATCCGGCGACGACGGCTCCGGGACCGAGGTCGCGGAACGACCTGACGCCCTCGCGCCACATCCACTCGAGCGATTCCCGGAAACGCACCCGGTCGACAACCTGGTCGATCAACAGACGCCGGATCTCACCCGGGCTGCGATACGGACGCGCGCTGACGTTCGACACCACGGGGATCGACGGGCTCCGCAGGTCCACCCGCTCGAGCGCGTCGCGCAGATCCTCGCGAACGGCGGACATCGCGCCGGAATGGAACGGACCCGAGACGTCGAGGAGGACGGCGCGGCCGCCGCGCTCCCGCGCCCGCGCGGAGGCCTCGGCGAGCGCAGGTTCGGGCCCGGAGAGCACCACCTGGCCGGGGGCGTTGTCGTTCGCGACGACGCATCCCGCTCGACGCGCCAGATCCGCCGTGATCTCGAGGTCGAGCCCGAGGATCGCCGTCATGCCGCCGGGGGTGGCCCGGCGTGCCCTCTCCATCGCCTCGGCGCGCCGAGCGACGACGAAGAGGCCGTCCTCGAAGCGCAGAGCGGACCCCGCCACGAGCGCGGCATATTCGCCGAGGGAGTGACCGGCAAGCATGTCGAAGCGCTCGCCGGAATCGAGGCTTCGCCTCCACGCCACGACGGAGGCAACGAAGATCGCCGGCTGCGCCACCTTCGTCGGCAACGGCGCGCCGGCCCGACGCGCCGCGACCTCGACCCGCGCCGCCAGGTCGTACCCGAACACGTCGCGGGCCGTGCGCGCCTCGTCCTCGGCATCTCGCAACGCAGCCAGCACGTCGCGCGCCGGTATCCCCTGTCCGGGGAAGAGGCCGACGATCACGCGGTCCTCCGGGCGGCGCGCCGCTTAAGAGCGACCGCGACCCCGACGGATCCGGCCACTACACCGCCCGCTATGTACCGGGTGGTTCGCCTCGGCGCCGGCGGGGCGACTACGACGACCGGCGGGGCCAATCGCAGAGCCTGCAGCAGCTCGGCGCGGAAGCCACGGCGCGCCGTGATCCCGCGGAGAGCCGACGCCAGCAACATGTCCAAAGTCATAGGAGTCCCTCCCGCGCCAACACCGACTTGAGCCTGGACCGGGCGCGGTGCAACAGGATGCGGACCGCTCCCCCGCTTCGGCGCGTTATCCGGGCGATCTCGTCGGTCGAGAGATCCTCGAGCGACCGCAACGCGACCACCTCGCGCTGCGCGGGAGGTAGGTCGGCCACCGCCCGCATCACGACGTCGAGCTGCTTCCTGCTGATCGCCTGCGCGGCCGGCGAGGGGCCGGGGTCCATCTCTTCGGGAGGCTCCGCGACGGCGACCGCGCGCCGATGGCTCGCGCGCCAAGTGGAGATGACGTTGTGCGCGATGCGGAAGAGCCACGATCGGTAGGACCCGTCCCCACGGTAGGTCCTCGCCGCCGACAGAGCGTTGAGGAACACCTGCGCGGTCAGGTCCTCCGCGGTAGCAACGTCCGGCGACTGCGACCTGACGAACCTATAGACGGGATCGAGGTGCCTTCGATACAGCTCTTCGAACGCCTCGAAGTCGTGCGCCGCGCGTGCGGCAAGGGTGGCATCGTCGACCTCGACGTATGCAGCGGCCGACGAAGGTGACATAGGGGAGTGGACCTCCTTGCGGTGGACGTCTCGATCGTTCACCCATCAAGACTCCGCGCGGCGTGGTCCGTTACGCGTTCTCCGCAAGGTCGCGCAGAAATCTCGCAACTCTCCGACCATCGGTTCCGGGAGTTGCCAGCACTCTCCGACCGAGCGGTCAACTACGATGCGGTCGATGCAACCGACGATCGCTCCCGAGCGGACCCGCGACATCGCAGAGGACGAAAACATCGAGCCGGATCGACCGTGGCTGGTGATCGTCTGGGACGACCCGATCAACCTCATGTCGTACGTCACCTACGTCTTCCAGAAGCTCTTCGGGTATTCGCGCGAGAAGGCCACGCAACTCATGCTCCGCGTGCACAACGAGGGGAAGTGCGTGGTTTCGAGCGGTTCGCGTGAGAAAGCCGAACTCGATTGTTACCGGCTCCATCAGCACGGCCTCTGGGCGACGATCGGCAAGAGCGACTGAATGCCCCAGATAGGAGCGCTCGGGAACGGAGCCATATCCCTCACGCTCGAGGAGTTCGAAGCCGAGATCCTTCGCCGGCTCGCGGTGGAGATGCGCCTCCTACTCGAAGCCGACGTCCCGGACTCAGATCCGGTCGTGCAAAGACTGTTCCCGCGCGCCTACGACGCCGCGGACGACGAGGCCGCGTTCCGGCAGATGATCGGAGATGACCTGCGGGAGATCAAGTCCAGAACGCTCGACGAGGTCGCTGCGGCGCTCGGAACTGAAGGCGGCTGCGAGGTCATCCTGGCGCGCGACGAGGTCGACGGCTGGCTGACCTTGTTGACCGATCTTCGCCTCTCCATCGGTGCTCGGCTCGACGTGGACGAGCAGCGCATGGCCGCGGAGGTCGACCCGGGAGATCCCGACGCGGTCGCGCTGTCGATTCTCCACTGGCTCGGCTACCTTCAGGGCATCCTGGTCGAGCACGCGTTGGAGGATCGATGACCGAGCTGAAGAAGGGCGACCCCGCACCCGATTTCGAGGCCGAAGACGGCGACGGCAAGGTGTGGCGGCTCCGCGACCTACGCGGGCAGAAGGTCGTGCTGTACTTCTATCCCGCGGACGACACGCCCGGATGCACCGCCGAGGCATGCGACTTCCGCGACAACCACGCACGGTTCATCGGCGCCGGTTACGTAGTGCTCGGGGTCAGCCCGCAGGACGCCGATTCGCACCGCGCTTTCTCGGAGAAGCACTCGCTCCCCTTTCCCCTTCTGATCGACGCCGATCACGAGATCGCGGGGCGCTACGGCGCGTGGGGCGAACGAAAGATGTACGGCAACACCTTCGAGGGGATCATCCGCTCGACCTTCGTGATCGACGAGGGCGGCCACATCGATCAGGCGCTCTACAACGTGCGCGCCAAAGGCCACGTCGAACGTCTGGTGAACGATCTGGCTCTGTCCCGCTGATTCAGCCGCACGCCGCGCGCAGCACGGTCAGATCGTCCGCGATGCCGTCCCACGGCGTCTCGCAGATGACGACCGGAGCGTCGGCCGTCTTCACCATGTGGACGAGAGCATCCGCTCCGATGTTGCCGGTCGCGATGTTGGCGTGACGATCGGCCCCCGTCCCGGCACGGTCGCGGGAGTCATTGCAGTGGAGCACGTCGATCTTCCCGACGGCGTCGAGTACACGCTCGACGACATCTGAGAGGTCCTCGCCCGCGGCATGGGCGTGGCACGTGTCGAAGCAGAAGCCCGGTTGCAGATCTCCGATCTCGTCCCACAGGCGCGCCAACACGTCGATACGGCGCGCCATCGCGTTCTCACCTCCGGCCGTGTTCTCGATCAGCACCGGAACCGCGCTCTCGATCTGCTCGAGAGCCTTCCGCCAGCGGACGAATCCTTCCTCGACGCCGTCCTCGGCATGACCGGCGTGCACGATGAGGCCGGCCGCTCCGATGGCAGCTGCAGAATCGAGTGACTGCTGGAGCAGCTTGCGGCTCGGGATGCGTATCCGGTTGTTCGGCGACGCGACGTTGATCAGGTAAGGCGCGTGCACGTAGACCGGCAGGGGTGAGTCCCGCAGCTCCTCGGCGTCCGGCCGCGGCGCCGGCTTACGGAACGATTGCGGGTCGCCGACGAACATCTGGATGCACTCCGCCCCCAGCTCTTCGGCTTCCTCGAGAGGTCGACTGCCCCTCACGTGTGCGCCCAGGATCATCGCCCGACGCTACCAAGCCGCGGTTGCAGGTCTTCGCTCTTTGCACGATGATGCGGCGACCATGCAGCTGCTACGCGACGTGGCGATCAGCCACCTGGTCACGGTTTCGCCCGAGAGCTCGTTGCGGCGCGCCGCTCAAGTGATGACGGATCGCGGCGTCGGCGCCGCCGTCGTCGTCGAGCACGAGAAAGTCGCCGGGATCATCACCGAGCGAGACATCCTCCATGCGGTAGCGCGCAGCTCGAACATGGAGGCGATAAGCGTCGGCGAGGTCATGACCCGCGACGTCGTCTCCGCCGCACCGGGGTGGACGATCGAAAGAGCCGTCCGAACGATGATCGAGGGCGGCTTCCGCCACCTTCTCGTGTGCGAGATGGACGAGCCGGTCGGCATCGTCTCCCTACGCGACCTGATGGACGCCACCGTCTCGTTGCTTCAGGAATCCGAAGCCTCCGCCTGATCCACGAGGCGCTCTAGGGTCGCTCGCTGCATCCGCACCAGTCGCCGCTTGAGAAAGAACGCGAGGAGCGATCCGAGCGGGCCGCGCGGGAGGTCCGCCACCATGTGGTGCGTCACCATCGCGCCGTTCGGATGTGGCTCGACCACGAACGTGACCTTCATGGACACGCCCACTATGGCGTCCTCCTCTAAGCGACCGTCGTTCGCCTGAGTGATCGTGCTCCGTCCGTGGACGCCGAACCCGAGCATCTCCGCGGTTCCATCCACCACGTCGCCCGCCTCGAGCCGCGCCGGGCCACGTGCCGTCCGGATCTCCGACTGCCAGCGGGGCCACGACCCCGAATCCCGCACCAGCTCCATGACGCGCGCGGGCTGGGCGCCGATCCGGCGCGAACGACTGGTCGAGAAGCGACGCATCGCGGCAGTCTAGATTCCGCTCCCCGGATAACCTGCCCGGGCATAGGACGGCGGACGGAGGGACCTTGGCTCGGTTGGGCATCGCGGCGGGGAACGCCCTGGGCGCGCAGGCGGCACAGGACGTAGCGCGGGCCGGCGGCAACGCCGTCGATGCTTGTCTCGCCTCCGCCATCATGGCGTGGGTTGCGGAGCCGTTCTTCGCGTCGGTGGCGGGGTCCGGCTTCGTAACGATCAGAACGCCCGGGGGCGAGGTCGAGGTCATCGACGGCAACAGTGCGATGCCGCTCACTCCACCGCAGGAGCCCGGCCAGGGGCTCGTGCGCGTCTACATCCCGGATTACTCGGACGGCATGTACACCGGCATCGGAGCCGGATCGGTAGCGGTGCCCGGCATCCTCGCCGCCGTCAGAGCTGCCTGGGAGCGGCACGGAAAGATCGAGTGGCGGGCACTCTTCGAGCCGGCGATACGCGCCGCGCGCCACGGCCTCGCGTTCCCCCGCACCTCGGCGTACTACCTCTCTGTGACCTACCGCGAGATCTGGTCGCTCTTCGCCGAGTCGCGTGCGCTGTTCGCGCCCGACGACCACCTGTTGACCGAGGGCGAGCCGCTCGTGCAAGGCGAGCTCGCGGACGCGCTGGAGACGATCGGCGACGAGGGTCCCGACGCCTTCTATGCGGGCGAGATCGGTGCCGCCGTGGTGGGAGCGCTCGCCGCGGCGGACGGGTTCATGACGCTCGACGACCTCGGCTCGTTCGTAGCGGAGATACGGCCTCCCGTCGCCGCGAACGTGTTCGGCTGGCGGATCGAGTCGAACCCCCCGCCGTCGGTCGGCGGCGCGGTCCTGACGCATATGTTGACGATGCTCGAGCAAGCGGACCTCTCAGAGCCGGTCGCGCGCCTGACCGCGATCGTAGAGGCGCAGAAGGCCGCGACGGGATACCGCCGCGAGCGCTACAACGACACCGGCGACATCGCCGGCGCGCTCGACGAAGCGCTGGCGGATCTGCGCAGAGGGATGCAGTCCCCCGCGACCACGCACTCCTCCGCGGCCGATGCCGACGGCAACCTGTGCGCCGTGACGGAGTCGAACGGATACGGCGCGGGGATGGTCGTCAGCGGCATCCTTCTCAACAACACGCTCGGAGAAGAGGAGCTCAACCCAATGGGTGTGCACAGCCTTCCTCCCGGGTCGAGAACGCATTCGAGCATGGCGCCCACGATCGCCAGCGGAGGCGGGCGGCTCGTAGCGATCGGTTCTCCGGGTGCAGACCGCATCGTCGGCGCCGTCGCCCAGGCGCTCGTGCGGCTCGCCGTGGACGGCGACTCCCTGGCCGATGCGGTGGCCGCGCCCCGCGCGCATCTCGACCATCGGGAGGCCGGCTGGACGCTCTGCTACGAAGCCGGACTCCCGGGCGACGAGCTGGCCTACATCCCGCGGCCGTATGACGAGCCGCACATGTACTTTGGAGGCGTGAACGCGGCAAGCGTCGACGAGGCGGGTGTGGTGGACGCGGCCCACGATCCCCGTCGGAGCGGCTGCTCGATCGTGGTCTAGACCGCGAAGCGGATGCTGAGGACGTCGCCCTCCTGCACGACGTAGTCCTTGCCTTCCACCCGTAGCGAGCCGGCGGTTTTGGCTTGATCCCAAGAGCCCGCCGCAACCAGATCGTCGTACGCGACGACCTCGGCGCGGATGAAGCCGCGCTCGAGGTCCGAATGGATGACGCCGGCGGCCTCGGGCGCGCGGGCTCCCCGGCGCACCTCCCACGCCCTCGTCTCGTCCTCTCCGGTCGTGAGGAAGGTGATGAGGTCGAGCGCGAAGTAGCACGCGGCGATCACCCGATCGAGACCCGGCTCCGAGACGCCGAATCCCTCGAGCAGCTCGCGCGCGTCGGTGTCCTCCATCCCGGCGACTTCTGCCTCGAGGGCGGCGGAGACGGCGATCGCAGAAGCCGGAAGGCCCTCCGGGACACCGGCCCCCTCCTCCACGTTCGCCACGACGATCCACGGCTTCAAGGTCAAGGGAGCGAACCCGCGGAGGAGCTTGCGATCGTCTTCCGTCAGATCGCCGTCACGGAGAGGCATCTCCTGGTCCAGCAGCGCGTAGCAGCGCTCGAGCACGTCGACCTCGCGCTTCGCCTCGGCCTGGCTCCGAGCGCGCTTGCGAGCCTTCTCGAGACCGGACTCGATCGAGGCGTAGTCCGCTAGGACCAGCTCACCGGTCAGTCGCTCGAGCTCCGCGACGGGCTCGGGGTCGGGGCCGAAGGCGCGCACGACGAGGCAAAGTGCGTCGGCAGTGCGGTACTCGGCGATGCCCTGAGCGGTGAGGCCGCCGGGAACGTCGACGAAGCGCACCTTTGCGTTCACGACCTTCTTCGACCTCTCGATGTCCGCGAGGCGCGCCACGCGCTCGTCCGGCACGTCCACCACCGCCTGGTTCGAGCGGCCGCCGGTGGAGCCACTGCGCGTCAACGCGGTGAACAGCGTGGACTTGCCGGAGTAGGGGACGCCGACGATCCCGATGTCCTTCACGTCCCCGAGGGTAGCCTGCGTCCATGGAGACGGGACTCGGAGGGAAGGGCGTCCTCGTCACGGGTGCGGGCGGGGGGATCGGACGCAGCCTGGTTCATGCGTTCGCGGACGAAGGGGCGCTCGTCGCGGTTCACTACCGCACGAGCAAAGAGCGCGCGGAGGAGACCGCGGCGGCGACCGGAGGCATCGCGCTCGCCGCCGACCTCACGGTCGAGCAAGAGGTGGACGCGCTCGTCGCGCGCGCGGTCGAGGGTTTGGGCCGTCTCGATGTCCTCGTGGCGAATGCCGGACGCTGGCCCAAGCGCGACGAACCCGTCTGGGAGATGAGCCTCCATCGATGGCGCGAGACGATCGCCGCGAACCTCGACAGCGTCTTCCTCTCCTGTCGGGCTTTCCTGCGTCACGTCCGGGAGACCGGCCGAGGGACGATCGTCATCATCTCCTCCACCGCCGGGATCTTCGGCGAGGCCGGGCATGCCGACTATGCCGCGGCGAAAGGCGCGCTCTTGTCCGGCTTCGTGAAGAGCTTGAAGAACGAGATCGTGCGCATCGCGCCGGAGGGACGGGTGAACGTCGTTTGTCCCGGATGGACCGCGACCGATATGGCGCGCGATGCGCTCCGGCAGGAGGGGTTCGTCGAGCGCATCACGAGGACGATGCCTCTCCGGAAGGTCGGTCGTGCCGACGACGTCGCCCGGGTCGTCGTTTCTCTGGCGTCCGACGAGATCTCGGGCCACGTCACCGGCGAGGTCATCACGGTTGCGGGGGGCATGGAAGGACGCGTCCTCCACGACGCGTGAGTCAGAGGATGCGGGCGCCTAGAGCGCTCGCCACCAGGTCGACCGCCAGGTCGCCGGTCGCGTTGCGGACGTCGAGGATCGGGTTGACCTCCACCACCTCGATCGACGTGAGCACCCGGGCCTCGGCAAGCAGTTCCATGGCGGCGTGCGCCTCCCGGTAGGAGAGACCTCCCTTCACCGGCGTTCCCACACCGGGCGCGATCTCCGGGTCGCAAGCGTCCATGTCGAGCGACAGGTGGACGAACCCGTCGCCGGCGATGATCTCGATCGCTTCCTGCATGACCGCCCCGATACCCCTGCGATCGACCTCGCTCATCGTGAACGGATGCAGACCCAGATCGCGGATGACGCTCTTCTCGCCGGGGTCGAGGCTCCTGATACCGACGAGCGCCACCCGGTGAGGATCCACCCACGGAGGCGGCTCGAAATCCTCGATCTCGAACCCAGCGCGCCCGAGCGCCGCCGCGAGGGGCATCCCGTGCACGTTGCCGGAGGGCGAAGTCTCCGGCGTGTTGAGATCGCCGTGGGCGTCGATCCACAGCAAGCCTCCGCGACCGTGGACCGAGTGCAAGCCGGCCAGCGTCCCCATCGCTACGGAGTGGTCGCCGCCCAGCACGATCGGCATCCGTCCCGCGGCCGCCTCGGCCGACACCTGGCGCGCGACCTGCGCCGTCGAAACGAGGATCGCCGGCAGGTAGCGGGCTTGCTCGTCGTCTACCGCCGCGATCTCGGGGATCTCATGCCGGCAGTCGCCGGCGTCATACACCTCGACGCCGAGACCCGACAGACGATCGGCGAGGCCCGAGTAGCGGATGGCGCTCGGGCCCATGTCGACGCCACGCCGCTCCTGGCCGAGGTCGAGCGGCGCGCCGAGGATCGTGACCTTCTCTGTGACGAGCATGCAACGATGCTCCCATGAACGAGCAGCGGGTTGCCGTCGTCACGGGAGCATCGGCCGGCATCGGAGCCGAAACGGCGCGCCGGCTCGCGTCAGAAGGGTTCCGCGTCATCCTCGGCGCGCGCCGCCTCGAGCGCATCGAGGAGATCGCCGCCACCACTGGAGGGGTCGCCCTCCCGCTCGACGTGCGCGACGCGCGCTCGGTGCAGAGCTTCTGCGAGGGCATCGAGAGCTGTGACGTGCTCGTCAACAACGCGGGCCGCGCCTCAGGCTTGCAGGAGGTGGCGGAGCTCGAAGACGAGCGAACGGTCGCTATGTGGGAGACGAACGTGCTGGGCCTGTTGCGGGTCACGCGGCCGCTCATCCCCAAGCTGATCGCTAGCGGCAGAGGCCACATCGTGAACGTCGGCTCCACCGCCGGGATCGAGGCGTATCCCGGTGGCGCGGGGTACACGATGACGAAGCACGCGGTCCGTGTCCTGACACGGACGCTCAGGCTCGAGCTGTTGGGGAAGCCGGTGCGGGTCACCGAGGTCGCGCCGGGCCTCGTCAAGACGGAGTTCTCGCTCGTCCGCTTCGACGGAGACGAGGAAGCCGCCGAGCGCCCCTACCGCGGCATGACGCCGCTCACGGCGGAGGACGTCGCGGACTGCATCGCGTGGGCCGTGACGCGCCCGCCGCACGTGAACATCGACGAGATCATCGTCCGCCCGCTGGCGCAAGCTTCGTCCACGCTCATCGCGCGCGACCAAGACGACTGATCACAGTCGCCGGTGGTCCCACGACGCCACGCGCGTCAGGGGCAGCACAAGAGCAACCCTCTTCACCGCCTGGCGTTCGACCTCGGCTTGCGGCACCCCCTCATATGGGATGCCGGTGTAGGGCTGCGAGTAACGCTCGTAGAGCGCGCGGCCGACGGCGGCCACGGCTTCAAAATCGGTGACCGTGCGGACTTCCGCTCGAACGAGCACCCCCCGCAGCTCGCCGTACTCACTGCCTTCCTCCACCATGAACGCCGCGCGCGGATCGCGGCGCAGGTTCGTCGCCTTCTGGCTCTTCGCGAAGGTCCACATCCGGATCTCGTCCTCGAACCGGACGAACCACATCCCGGTCGAGTGAGGCCAGCCGTCACGCCCGAGCGTTGTAAGGGTGGCGACGAGCGGGAGATCGAGGAAACCGAGCACCTCGTCCCGCGGCATCGAGACGTCCCTGCGGGGGCTCATCGCGCAAGGGTATGTTCCACCGACATGAAGGTCGGTCTCGTCCTCGGCGGCGGTGGGCTCATCGGGCTCGGATATCACGCCGGCGTCCTGAAGGCTCTCCACGAGAAGGGCTTCGATCTACGGCGCGCCGACCTGATCGTCGGGACGAGCGCCGGCTCGGTGATCGCGTCGTATTTCGCCACCGGCTGGCCGCAGGAGTCCTTCTACGAGTACGCCCACGGCCGCCACCCCGACGCGGTGGTCGACCCCGACGAGCAGCGGCAAGAGGTCGGCAGGCTGTTCGTCCCCTTGTGGCACTCGCCAGGCGAGCGGGCGCGCCGCACCGTCGGGTCGGTCTTCGCCATGGCTTCCTCCCGGGGCTATGTCCCAGGAGCGGCAAGACTCCCCGCGCGCCTGCGCCGCGCGTTCCCGTCCGGCCTCTACTCCACCGACGAGACGCGCCTGAGGTTCCACGAGGACCTCCCCAGGGACTTCCCGCAGGATCCCAAGCTCTACATCTCCGCCGCGGACATCTACACGGGGCGCCGCGTGGCGTTCGGCGCGCCGGGAGCGCCGGAGGCCGCACTGCCGGACGCGGTCGCAGCATCGTGTGCGATCCCCGGCGTGTTCCCTGCCGTCCGGATCGGCGACGGCCGCTACGTCGACGGGGGCATCGTCAGCGCGACCTCGGTGGACCTGGCCGCCCAGGCGGGCTGCGACCGGATCCTGTGCATCGCGCCGCTCGGCTACAGGAAAGACGGGCCGATCCCGATACGCGACCCGCGCCGCTGGGCGCCGGTCGTAGTGCGCTCCGCCTTCGCCCGCTCGCTGCGACGCGAGGTGCGGGCGGCGCGGGCGGAGGGCGCCGAGGTCCTCGTCCTCCGGCCGTGGCTGGCGGATCTTGCCATCCACGGCACGAACTCGATGAGGCACCACGACCGGGCCGCGGTGGCGGAAGGAGCCCGGGCAGGGGCGGTGCGCGCCCTCGAGGAGACGGACGGCCACCCGGTTCTCGAGGCGATGTCGGCCCCTCACACGCGGCGGAAGACCTCGTGAGCGCGATCGAAGGGCTGCGGCAGGTCGGCCAGTTCGTGAAGCCGGCGAACATGCGCCGCCTGCGGGAGGCCGGCGCGGTGAGCCCGTTGAGCCCGATCGCCGTATCGGCGGCGCTCCCATGGCTCCTCGGACGTGGCCCGTCGCTCGGGGTCGTGAGCCAGATGAACTCTCTCGTGGTGGGCGGGAAGCCCGCGATCCACGACCGCGACGGCAGTCTCACGTGGCGCGAGTTGGACGGCCGGGCGAATCGACTGGCACACGCCCTCATCGGCGCCGGCGTGCAGCCCGGAGAGACGATCGCGGCGCTGCTCCGGAACGGGCGCGAGTTCGTGGAGCTCCTGCTCGCGACGCAGAAAGCCGGGTTCGTAGCGGCTCCCCTGAACACCTGGGGGAAGACCCGGGAGCTCGCGGCGTCGATCGAGAACGCGCAGCCGCGTCTGCTCCTCTACGACGTGAAGCACAAAGAGCAGGTTGAGGCGATCCGCCCGGACGGCCTCCCGCTCGTGGCCGCCGGGGACCCGACGGAGGCCCTCGCCGGATCGACCCCCTACGACGAGTTCCTCGCCCGTGGCGCCGGACGCCCGCCCGCTCCATTCACGCGCAAGCGCGCGGTGCCCAAGGTCATCATCCATACGTCGGGCACGACCGGCGCGCCGAAGGGTGCTCGACGGGACGCCTCGGCCGCCGGAGTCTCCGCGCTCACGAATCTGCTGCAGGTCATCCCTTACCGCCGGGACGACATCGTGCTGTGTCCGGCGCCGCTCTTCCATTCCTTCGGCTTGGCGACGGTCACCTTCGCGATCGCTCTCGGCGCGACCCTCGTCCTGCCGGAGAGGTTCGGGCCCGAAGAGTCGCTGCGGCTGATCGAACGGCACCGCGCCACGGCCGCCTCGTTCGTTCCCGTGATGATCCGGCGCATCTGCAACCTCCCGCCAGAGGAGCGCGCTTGCGACCTCTCGTCGCTGCGCGTCGTCCTCGCGAGCGGTTCCGCCATGTCGCCGGAGCTCCGGCGCGCCGCCTCCGAGGTGTTCGGGCCGGTCGTTTACGACCTCTACGGCTCGACGGAGGCGGGATGGGTCTCCATCGCCACTCCGGAGGATCTGGAGAAGCGGCCGACGTCAGTCGGTCGCCCCGTGCCGGGGATCGAGCTGGCTCTGTTCGACGGCGACGGGAAGCGGGTGGCCGCGGGCGCGCCGGGCGAGATCTTCGTCCGGAGCGAGGTCGCGTTCGAGGGCTACACCGGCGGTGGATCTCGCCAGGAGAGAGAGGGCTTCCTCTCGATCGGAGACGTCGGCCGCCAGGACGAGGAGGGATACCTCTTCATCGAGGGGCGGGCCGACGACATGGTCGTGGTCGGCGGCGAGAACGTCTACCCGGTCGAGGTCGAGGCAGCCATAGAGGGCGTCCCCGGCGTGCAGGAGGCGGCGGTGCTCGGGATCGAAGATCCGGAGTACGGGCAGGTCCTGGCGGCGGCGGTCGTCGGAGACGTGACGGAGCAGCAGGTGATCGAGGCCTGCCGGAGCGAGCTCGCTTCTTACAAGGTGCCGCGCCGGGTCGCCGTGGTCGACGATCTCCCGCGCACCGGCACGGGCAAGGTCATCAAGGCGCGGGTGCGCGAGCTGCTCGAGAAGTAAACACTCGCAACCATTTCGGTTGCGCAGCGTTATGTCCCGTACGCGAAGGGTTGCGGCCCGCCTCGCTTCGCGGCAGTATTCACGTTTGTGCCTTCTTCTCTGCGGGGCAGGCGAAGAAGTGCCGAAAAAAAATAGGCCAACAAACGGGACATAGTAGTTAATTTGCCCCAGAATCAAGAAGCTTTTTCCAGTTAGGGCGGCAGGAGCACCTGCCGAAGAAGCGAACGAGGGTTGTGGACCGAGCACGGAGAGTAGCGAGGTCATCACGCGGGGTAGCAGACGGGCAGAGGAGGAGCTAGTGAAGAAACGCTTCGCGGTACTGGCGCTGGTGGCGCTGATAGGGGCCCTCGCGGGAACCCCTGCAGGCGCCAAGCAGCGCACGAATTTCGCGCTCACGGGTGAGGCCCGGGCGCTCGAGGTCGCGCTCGGCGACCAGGGGGTCACGCTGGGGCTCTCGCTGACGAAGGCCGACTCCACGCCGCAGGTGCTCGGCGTAGGCGCCGGCCAGTGCACGTTGCTCGGGAACGACGCCGACCCCGACAACCTGCCGTGCTCCGACGAGAACACCGTCGTCACGCGCTACCCGGGCACCCCGGGTGACGGCAACCCGACCTGCTCGGGATCGCTGCCGGCTCCGCTGAACAGCGTGCTCACGCTGCGGGTTGCGTGCGGCTCGTCGCTGTCGAACCTGTCGAAGAGCGGACTGCCGATCTCGAAGAACTCGGGCAAGATCCTCGAGCTCGGGGCGAAGGCGCCGCTGGACGTCGCCCTGCTCCAGAGCCTGCTTCCCGGCGGGATCAACCAGGGCACGATCGACAACCTCGTCCAGGACCTGACGAACACGCTGGCTCCGGTGCTCGACGCCGCGCCGCAGGAGGTCCAGGGCGCGCTCGAGAACATCCTTCAGATCGTCCAGGGGGCGACCGACACCGAGGCGATCAAGATCGAGCTCGGCCCGTCCGAGTCGAATATCACCCCCAAGGGCCAGACGGTCACGGTCGACTCCATGGCCGCAGGGGCACGGATCGGCCTGCTGGGTCTTCCCACGGTCGACGCGCAGGGCCTGCAGGTCGGCGCGGCCGACCCGCTCGAGAACGGACTCGTGATCATCGAGGTCGGGCAGTCGCGTTCGTCCGCGACCCTCGACAACGTCACCGCCAGCGCGGACGCGGCGGCATCGGCTGCGATCGTGACCGTCAAGGTCCGCGACGTCACCTCGCCCACGCCGAAGTACGTCGAGGTCTCGGTTGCTCCGGGTCAGTCGGTCACGGTCCTCCAGGGCACGCCGGCCGAGTCGACGATCACGGCGGCCTCCAGCAGCACCGAGGAGGGTGAGGGCCGTGCGACCGCAGCTGCGGACGCGGTGAGCCTGCACCTGCTCAAGGGTGTGAACGGCGGCATCCGTTTGGCGCTCGGCCGCACCGTCGCCGGCGTCACCGCCGACACGACCGAAGAGACGACGCCTCCGGTGCAGAAGAAGCCGCCCACGTCGCTTCCGGTGACCGGTGGAGCGCTGCCCTTCGGCACGCTCGCCCTCGTGCTCCTCGTGAGCGCCGCGGGAACCCTCGTCGTCCGTCGCCGCTTCGGCGACCGGTAAAGAAGTAAGTAGTCGAACCCGAGCCTGGTGAGAAGAGCACGAGGATGAAGATCCGACGGCTTTCGCCGAGGTTGGTTCGCAGGGGCCTCACCGCCCTCGCGGTCCTCCTCGCACTCACCGGGCTCGGGTTCGCTTCGTATCCGTTCGTCACCGACATGTGGACCGCGCGCATCCAGCACGGCTTGCGCGGAGAGTTCACCCAAGCGGGATCCGCCGAGCGCTACAAGCTCGGCAAGATCGAGACCGGCGACCCGCTCACCCGCATCCAGATCCCCCGGATCGGCGTGGACACGCTGGTGGTCGAGGGCACGACCCTCGCCGCGCTTCGAGCCGGCGCCGGTCACTACCCCGAGACGCCTCTCCCCGGCGAGCCCGGCAACGTGGCGATCGCCGGTCATCGCACGACCTACGGCAAGCCTTTCAACCGTATGGACGAGCTCGGGCCGGGAGACAAGGTGATCCTCACCACGCCCATCGGACGGCACGTCTATCAGGTGATCTCAAGGCCGATCGTGGTCGACCCATACGACTGGAGCGCGATCCACGACTACCCGAAAGGTGGATCGTTCCTGACCCTCACCTCGTGCCACCCGGAGGGCAGCGCGCAATACCGGATCGTGGTGAGGGCCAAGTTGATCGAATCGTCGAACGACGTCGCACAGAAGGGAACCTCCGTATGAAGCGCCTGGTGCTGGTGGCGACCGCCGCGGTGGCGATATCTCTCGTCCCGGCGCCCGCGTTCGCGGCGTCGGCGAACATCCCCAACCTGTCGAGCGGCGCGGTTGTTCAGAACACGATCACGGTCCAGTGTCAGGGCTCGGGCTCGAGCGGCATCAGCAAGGTCGAGCTGTTCATCAACGGATCTCTCGTGTCGAAGAACGCTCCGGGCGGCGTGCAGAACAGCGCCAGCACCTCGTATTCCTGGACCACGAACG
Organism: Actinomycetota bacterium; assembly: GCA_035540935.1. Lineage (GTDB taxonomy): Bacteria > Actinomycetota > CADDZG01 > CADDZG01 > WHSQ01 > DATLFS01. The sequence goes on along the minus strand of DATLFS010000124.1, from coordinate 470 downwards.
GCCTCCGCAACGGCGGCTACGGCCTGCGTTGCACCGCGACGGAAAACAGCGGCGCCTCCGACTCGCAGTCGATCAACGTCACCGTCGACAACGCCCCGTCCACGCCTTCGGGTGTGAACGCCTCGGCGAACGGCGACACGATCACCGTCACCTGGAACTCCAACCCCGAGCCGGACATCACCGGCTACCGCGTAGAGCGCGATTCCGGTGGCGGCTTCGCCGGCGTGGCGACGGTCGGCGGCACGTCGTACTCGGAGAGCCCCGGTCCGGGCAACCACGCCTACCGGGTCGTCGCGATCCGCAACAGCACGATCTCGGGCGGCAAGGCGTCGGGCCCATCCGGCTCCTCCTCCGCCTACATCGCGCCTCCCCCCGACCCCGGTCCGGGCGACCCCGGCACACCCGGTGATCCCGGAAGCGGCACCGGCGGGGGCAACACCGGCGGAAACACCGGCGGTGGGAACGCGGGG
>DATLFS010000123.1:0-2098 GCA_035540935.1 Actinomycetota bacterium | reverse complement strand
GGCTCCACGCCCGTCGTGTCGCAGTCCATCATGAAGCTGATCGTCCCGGTGGGCGCGAGCACCGTCGCCTGCGCGTTGCGGTAGCCGCTCACCTCGCCGAGGTTCAGCGCGTCGTCCCACGCCTGCCGCGCGGCGCGCAGCAGATCGTCCGGCACCGTGCCCGCGTCCTCGATGTTGCCGACGGCCGCGCGGTGCTTGGCGATCACGCCGATCATCGCCGCCGCGTTCCGCCGGTAGCCGGCGAACGCGCCCATCCGGCCGGCGATCTCCGAGGACTTCCGGTACGCGCGGCCCGTCATCAGCGCCGTGATCGCAGCCGCGTAGGAGCGGCCCTCGTCCGAGTCGTACGGGAGCCCGCGCGCCATCAGGAGGGCGCCGAGGTTCGCGTAGCCGAGGCCGAGCTGGCGGTACGCCTTCGCGTTCCGCTCGATCTCCGGCGTCGGGTACGACGAGTAGCCGACGCAGATCTCCTGCGCGAGGAAGACGACGTCGACCGCGTGCTCGAACGCCTCGACGTCGAACTCGCCGTCCTCGCGGCGGAACTTCATCAGGTTGAGCGACGCGAGGTTGCACGCCGAGTCGTCGATCGACATGTACTCCGAGCACGGGTTCGACGCGTTGATGCGGCCCGTGTTCGGGAGCGTGTGCCACGAGTTGATCGTCGTGTCGTACTGGACACCCGGGTCGGCGCACTGCCAGGCCGCCTCGGCGACGTCGTGCATCAGCTTCCGCGCGTCGACCGTCTCCACGACCGAGCCGTCGGTGCGGGCGGTGAGGTTCCACTCCTTGCCCTCGACGACCGCCTCCATGAAGGCGTCGCTGACGCGGACCGAGTTGTTCGCGTTCTGGTACTGGATCGAGGCCCAGTCGGGCGAGTCGAGCGACATGTCGTACCCGGCCGTCTCGAGGACACGCGCCTTGCGCTCCTCCTTCGCCTTGCACCAGATGAATTCCTCGACGTCCGGGTGGTCGATGTCGAGCACGACCATCTTCGCGGCGCGCCGGGTCTTGCCGCCCGACTTGATCGTCCCTGCGGACGCGTCGGCGCCGCGCATGAACGACACCGGGCCGGAGGCGTAGCCGCCCTTCGAGAGCTGCTCCTTCGAGGAGCGCAGCTTCGAGAGGTTGAGGCCAGAGCCGGAGCCGCCGCGGAAGATGACGCCCTCGCGCCGGATCCAGTCGAGGATCGACTCCATCGAGTCCTCGATCGAGAGGATGAAGCACGCCGAGCACTGCGGCTTCTCCTCGAAGCCGACGTTGAACCAGACCGGCGAGTTGAACGAGGCGTACTGGTTGACGAGGACCGCCTTCAGCTCCGCCTCGAACGTCTCCGCCTCCTCGTCGCTTGCGAAGTAGCCGCCGAGCCGGCCCCAGCCGCCGATCGTGTCGACGATGCGGCCGATCATCTGCTTCACGCTGCGCTCGCGCTCCGGGGAGCTGAGCCGCCCGCGGAAGTACTTCTGCGCGACGATGTTCGTGGCGGTCTGCGACCAGAACTTCGGGAACTCGACGCCGCGCTGCTCGAACGCGGGGCCGTCCTTGCCGGGGATCACCGCGTCGCGGAGTTCCCACTCGATCTCGTCGAACGGGTCGCGTCCGGGGATCGTGAAGAAGCGGCGCGGCGCGACGCTCGCGCCTTCCGCGACGACGACGTTGCGGACCTGCTCCTCCACGGCGCCCTCCGCTGCGGTGCCTTCCTGTCCCTTCCGATCCGTCACCTGCTTGGCCGTCGCCATGGTCCCTCCCGAGCCGTCAACATTGTCGAAACAGTCCCCTTCGGCGACGCAAGCCGTCGGCCGAGCGGATCGCGCACGCTAGAGAGAGCGTCGGACGGAGCCGCTGCGGTCGACCCGGGTTTGTGCGGACCGAAAAACCTGCAAATCCCACAAAAGCGCCTGACGCATGATACCGCTTCGAGGTCGTTGGCCGCGGGCGTCCGTACGCTCGGAGCGACCTTTTTCTCGGCCCGCTACGGGGTGGGCGGGACGCGGCGGGCCGGCGGCAGCCGCCGGGCCTGGAGCCGCCGCGCGAGATAGCCGACGCCGCCGGCGACGACGAGCAGGAGCGCGAGGCCCGCGAGCACGAGCAACGGGAGCGG
>DATLFS010000122.1:0-8603 GCA_035540935.1 Actinomycetota bacterium | reverse complement strand
GCAGCCGGCGAAGCGCGGATCCGACTCACCCACGCGCACCGCGGTCGCTTCCGCGCTTCCTCCCGGCGAGAAGAGCATCACCTTGAACTCGCTGACGGGCACCGCGCGGCCGTCTCTCCTGAGGCGCGGCGGCGAATGGATCCTGTACGACGGGAAGGAGAATCTCTGCCGCCCCACCTCGTACCCGGCCTCCTGCAGTCGCTCCGCCACATAGTCGGCGGAGGCACCGAACCCGGGTGTGCCGGCGGCGCGCGTTCCGCCGTTGTCGGCCGCGATGGCGGCGAAGGCCGCGAGGTGGATCTCGACCGCCTCGATCCCCGCTTCCCCCCGCAATCGCTGCGAGAGGTTCCCGGCGGGCGCGGCCGGCGAGGGACTACCGGTGGCGAGGGGCTCCGGCGTCGGACTGGGCCGCGCCGCGGGAGGAGCCGCGGATTCGCGCGTGAGGACGAACGTCGCCGCTGCGGCCGCCACTACGGCCACCACAGCCACGGCGGCGACACGCATCCACTTCACGCGCGCCATCCTGCCCTACGACTGCGCTCTAACGGAGCAGTTTCGCCCACTCCCAGTCGAGGGTGATCGGGTAGTCGTAGAGGCTCACGCCCATGACACCGGCGGCATTCGATCCATCGAGAAAGGCCTGCACCTCCCGGCGCGACGCTCGACCGGCGATCCCGCCGATCGCGTGGACCGGCACTCCGGCGTCGCCCGATTCGCTCCGGATGAGGGTGACGTTGCGCTTGGCGTAGCGGTAGGTCTGGGCGTAACCGCTCGTGCGGTAGGTGTAGTAGCCCATCGGGAGGATGACGTCGTAGATCTCGACCATCTCAGTGTAGGGGAAGTCGGGCCAGTAGAGCTGGCCTGCGGGGTCGGGGATGATGCCGCCGAGCGCGTATCCCTCTCCGACGTAGTCGCGGATCCGGCGCGACAGCGAGACGGCGGCCTCGTTCCGCGCCGCGATGTCGCGCACCTCGGTCGCCTCGATGTCCAGCGCGAACGAGGTGAACCTGTTCCCGGCGGCGGTTTCGAACTCGATCGCCGCCTTGGTGCGGCGCCAGTCCTTCTTCGGCGTGGCGAACGATGGCAGGTACCAGGCGACGACCGCGATGCCGTGCTCGTGAGCCCGGTCGATCAGGCGCGCCGTGATGTCGGGCTTGTAGATGGCGAACGCCTTCTGCCAGTTCGACGTCTGGAGGTAGAGCGTCCGAACGCCGAGAGCGGCCATCCGGTCGATCGCCGCCTCCGGCTTCCTCCATGGGCCCGTGTCGTACATGTCGATCCACGTGCCCACGCCCTCGTAAGGCGAGATGTCGGGGCCCGGATCCAGGAGGGGCCCCGCGGCGCGCCGAGGCTCCGAGGTTCCGCGCCCGCCGCCGGCGTCCACGCCCGCGAATGTCCCCGCCGGGAGAACCAGCAGGGTGACGACGGCGGCAGCCGCCAACATGAGCCTCTGTTGCCGCAACGGGGACCCCCTCCTAGATTCCGATGCCGGGAGCAGGCTACGGCGGCCGGCGCCCCCTCCGCTCTACGCAAATCAGGAAGAGAAGCACCTCTCACCGCGGGCGGTTCCTCATCGCCCGGGCAACGCTCCTCCACTTCCGCGTCTCCTCGGCCTGCGCCCGCCGGTCCTTCTTCCGCTCGAGGAAAGCGAGCTCCCGCTGGAGCTTCCGGTAGGAGTCGAGGCGGCCGCCGTCGAGAGCACCGGCAGCCACCGCCTCGCGGACGGCGCAACCGGGTTCGCTCTCGTGGGCGCAGTCGGAGAATCGGCATCCGCTCGCCAGGTCCGCCACGTCATCGAAGGCCGCGTCGAGCCCCTCGTCGGCGTCCCACAGCTGCAGCTCGCGCATGCCGGGCGTGTCGACAACGAGACCTCCGCTCGGAAGCACGATCAGCCGGCGGTGGGTCGTCGTGTGGCGTCCCTTCCCGTCGGCGCGCACCGCCTCGACCCGCTGGATCTCTCCGCCGGCCAACAGGTTCACCAGCGTGGACTTGCCGGTCCCGGACGAGCCGAGGAGAGCCAGCGTGATGCCGGGCGCGGCAAGATCCCTGAGCGCGTCGATCCCGCGCCCGTTCACGACGCTCGTCACGACGACGTCGACGCCGGGTGCGACGGCGCCCGCCTCCAGCGCCCGAAGATCCGCTTGCGGGTCCAGGTCGGCTTTCGTCAGGACGATGACCGGCGTGGCTCCGCTCGAGAACGCGGTGGTCAGATACCGCTCGATGCGGCGGAGGTTGAAATCCGCGCCGAGGGCCGAGACCAGAAGGACGCGGTCCGCGTTCGCGACTACGACCTGCTCTTCGGTCTCATCACCGGCCACTTTGCGGGAGAAGACCGATCGCCGCGGGAGGATGCCGCGGACGAAGTGTTCGCCTGCGATCTCCTCGACGGCGATCCAGTCGCCGACCGCGGGCCCTGCGCCGATTCGATACAGGCGCGCAGGAACGCGTGCGGAGATCTCGCCCTGCTCCGAAAGCGCGGAGCAGGCACCGCGATGAACCGCGGCCACGCGGGCCGGCGGGTACTGCTTCAGATCATGGTCTTCCAACTCCTGCGCGCGTTCGTCGGTCCAACCGAGCGCGCGCAGCGACAGCCGCTCGCTCAAGCTCGTAGCTCCTTTGGATGGGTGTTCGGGACGAAGAACGGCAGGATGCCGTGCGTCTGGCGGCGCGCCGGGCGCGCCGAGGCTCCTGCCTAGCGGGGAGATCCTTTGGACGCAATCATGGTCTTCGCCTCCTCATCCAAGGCGCCGCGAGGGCGCGCCGTCGGAGCGGGATCGATACAAGCAGAACGCGGGGGAGAACACAACGTGATGTCGTCTATCCGACGCGCCTTCCGATGAGAGAGAACATCCGCTTCGGCGGTTTGCGCGGCGCGCGCGGCTACTTCTCCGCGACCGTTCCGCGCTCGGGGCCGGGTGTGGTGATCTTCGACGACTCCGGTGGCGAGGAAGAGGCGGTCGCTCTCGCCGACCGTCTGACGTCCGAGGAGCGCCTTACCGTCCTCGTGCCCGAGGTGGCCGGCGGTTCGCTCCCGGACCGTGGGCAGATGCCGTCACTGTTGAGGGAGGCCGTCGACCACCTGCGCGACAACTGGCATCCGCGCGTCGGTCTCATGGCTTTCGGGTCCTGCGCCGAGGTCGCTGCGGGGTACGCGGAGGCGCTTCGCGTCGACGCGCTCGTCCTCCACGGCAGGGCGGGGCTGGAGGCGGGTCCGTCGGGCATCCCGTTACTGGTGCACCTCGATGCGACGGCCGCCGAGCGAAGCGCCGACCTGTTCCTCGAGCGAGCGGACACCGACGTGCACCTGTATGACGACGGAACGTCGTCGCCCGCTGACGCCGTGACGGGAGCCGTGTGGGAGAGAAATGTCGAGTTCCTCCGTTATCACCTCTCCTGAGCGGGAAACACGATTCTCCGACCATCGATTCAGGTGCGGAGGAGAGATGATCGTGTCGCGACGCATCGTTCCCGTCATCGCTTTGCTCGCAGTCGCCGCGAGCGTCTTCGTCACCGGTCCCGCCGCGGCCGCGCCGAACGGTTACGTCGAGATGAGCGACGGGACCTTGATCGCGGTGAACGTGCGGATGCCCAAGGGATACGTAGAGGGGCGGCGCTATCCGACGATCTTCGAGATGTCGGGATATGACGGCGGCTCGTCCGACGGGACGACGCCCGGCGGCATCTCGGGAGAGGGAAGCCGCGGCCTCACCAAGATCTTCGAGGAGAACTACGTCACCGTGCATGCATCCGTGCGAGGGACCGGATGCTCGTCGGGTGAGTTCGACCTGTTCTCCTGGCGGAGTGCACTCGACGGGCGCGAGGTCATCGAGTGGATCGCGCAGCAGGAATGGTCGAACGGGAAGGTCGGCATCTACGGCCACTCCTACGGCGGCATCACGGGCTTCATGGTCGCCGCGACGCGACCGCCGCAGCTCGAGGCGGTATCGGTCTCGGGGCTCATCGACGACCTGTACCGCGGCATCGTCTATCCCGGCGGCGTCAGCAACTACGGCTTCCCGCTCATCTGGACGGGCGGCGTGCGCAACGTCTACGACATCGGCGGCGGCACGTTCCCGGGCCTTGCGGCGGGCGACGCGCAATGTGCCCGCAACCTCGCGACACACAGCCGCACGGTTCTGAACGACCCGATCGTTCAGGGGCTCAGCGACACCGACAACAACTGGTGGCGTTCGCGCTCACTCATCACTTATGCCGAGCGCATCCAGGTGCCCATCCACATCACGGGCGCCTATCAGGACGAGCAGACGGGGCCGCGCGGCCCCTATCACCTGTTCGAGGCCGTCACCTCGGCGCCGGCGCGCCGCCTGTTGATGACCAACGGCGATCACGGGACGCAGACGGGGCCGAAGGAGGTCTGGCAGGACCGGCGCGCCTGGCTCGACCACTGGATCCGCGGCACCGGTAAGAAGCCGGGCGCGTCCTCCGTGACGACGTTGTTCGAGATGTCGGACGGGAAGTCGAACGGTCGTAAGGAGTCGCGCACGTTCCCGCTCGAAGACACGCGCTGGACCGACGTGTTCCTCCACGGTGACGGATCCCTCGGCGCCGAGCAACCGCGGGAGCAGGAATCCTCGAGCGCGTACGTCTCGGGGAGCCCGCGGCAGTCGTGGTCGTACCAGGCGGGACACACCGCGGGCGCGCCGGCGACGACGGCGTCGGGTCCCGACGAGCTCGAGTTCCGCACCGGAAAGTTCACGCGCCCGACCGCGATCGTCGGCCCCAGCACCGCCACGCTCTTCGTGTCGTCGACCGCTCCCGACACGGAGCTGTTCGTGCAGCTGATCGACGAGGCGCCGGACGGCAGCCGGATGTACCTCCAGCGCGGCATGCTGAAGGCGAGTCACCGCGCCGTAGACCGGAGCCTCAGCGACAAGACCGACGGCGTCATCTACCGCCCCTTCCGGCCGCACACGAACCCGACGCCGATCGAGCCGGGGAAGGTGTACCGCTATCTGGTCGAGATCTTCCCGGTGGGACACGTGTTCCGCCCGGGGCACCGCCTCGTCGTGAAGATCCATACGCCGCCGGCGGTCGACAGCTACTACATCTACGTTCCGAAGCGTCCGGCCGGCGTCAACACCTTGTTCCACGACGCCGAACGGCCGTCGAAGCTCACGTTGCCGGTCGTCTCACTCGCCGGCGTCGATCTCGGTCCTGCGCCGAAGCCTTGCTCGCTCGACGAGATCAGGTGCGTGCCGTAGCGACACTCGGCGCCGGCGACGGCGCGTCGGGACGCACCCGGTACAGGCCCGCGTCAGGGCCGCTTCCGTAGCGCTTGCCGAAATCGAGCACCCAGAGGGATCCGTCCGCTCCGAGCTCGACGTCGATCGGGTGACGGAAGGCGCGGCTTCCGAGGAACGCGTTGAGGACGAGGAAGTCGCCCGCCTCGTCGTGCCGGACCTCGAAGAGACGGCCGCGCGCCCAGTCGTAGGCGAAGAAGACACCGTCGTAGTACTCGGGGAACGACCCGCCGGTCGCCGGATAGACGGGACCCGCCATCGCAGCGCGTGGTCCCCGGCCGACGGCCGGAAGGCGCGGCGTCTGCTTGTAGGGATATGAGATCCACGCGGGCGCGGCCGGCGGCAGAGATCTGATCCCCGTCGAGTTGGCCGAGTCGTTGACGGGCGACGCGCAGTCGAACGGCGCGCCGGATCGTCCGGTGGCGAAGTCGTAGTCGCGGTAAGGCTTGTTCTTCCCGACGCAGTACGGCCAGCCGAAGTTGACCGCCTCCACGGTCCGGTTCAGCTCGTCGACGCCGCGCGGCCCGCGCTCTGGGTTGTTCCGCGCGGCATCGGGACCGATGTCGCCCACGTGGAGGACGCCGGCGTCGTCGACGGTGAAACGGAAGGGGTTGCGTAGACCCATCGCGTAGATCTCCGGACGCGTGTTCGGCGCGCCGGGCGCGAAGAGGTTCCCCTCCGGTATGTCATACATGCCGTCGTCGAGCGGGCGGATCCGGAGGATCTTGCCGCGCAGGTCGTTCGTGTTCGATGCGGTCCGCTGCGCGTCGAGCTCGGCGTAACCCGGTCGCTCGTCGATCGGCGCGTAGCCTTGCGCCGGGAAGGGCTTCGTCGCATCGCCGGTCGAGACGTAGAGGTTTCCGTCGGCCCCGAAGGCGAGCGACCCCGCGACGTGGCAACAGCCCTTCTCGGTCGGTATCTCCAAAAGGACGACCTCGCTCGCGGGATCTAGCTCACCGCCCTCGAGCGTGAAGCGCGATACCCGGTTGATCACTGGTGTCCCCTTCGGCGCGTAGAAGAGGAAGATGCGCCCGTTCGCCGCGAACGCCGGGTCGAGCGCGATCCCGAGGAGACCGTGCTCACCGCTGGTCCGCACCGCGAGCGTTCCGATCACGGAGGTGGCGCCGCTCGTGGGATCCCAACGCTTCAGCGCGCCGCCGCGCTCGACGAAGAGGACGCTGCCGTCCGGAGCCGGAGCCAGCGACATCGGCTCCACCGCGTCCGGCGAGACGAGATCGCGCTCGAAGTTCTTCCAGACGGTGCCGCGGCAGTCGGCGCCGATAGCGCCCGCGGCCGTCTCTATGCCGCCGAGCAGATGACGGAGGAACGCGGGCTCGGCGTACGACTCCTCGGTGTGACCGAGGCCGGTGTACCAGACGCGGCTGCTGCCGAAGTCGCGGCACCACGCGATCGGATGGTCGCCGCCCATCTTGACTCCCTCGATGCTGCGCTCGTCGAGCGTCATCAGGACGTGCACCTTGCCGCGCGGGTTGGCGCGGAAGTTGTACCACTCGTCGTATCGCTCCCAACGAGCCGGCAGGTGCGCGGTCGACGGATGGCTGCGATCGGCGACGACGAGCCGACCGTTCTGACGGCGCGGATGGCTGTCGAACCAGGTCCCCAGCATGCGCCCGTAGAAGGGCCAGTCGTACTCGGTATCGGCCGCGGCGTGAACCCCTATGAACCCGCCGCCACTTTGGATGTAACGCTCGAAGGCGCCTTGCTGGCGCGCGTTCAGGATGTCGCCGGTCGTCGAGAGGAACATGACCGCGTCGAACGTCGCGAGGTGCTGTTCGGTGAAGAGCGTTGCGTCTTCCGTTGCCGCTACGTCGAAGCCGTTATCGCGGCCGAGCTGCTGCACCGCGGCGACCGCGACGGGGATCGAGGAGTGGCGGAAAGCGGCGGTCTTGGTGAAGACAAGGATGCGGAATCGCGGGCTTTCAGCTTGCGCTCCCGCGGGTGCGGAGGCAAGCGGCGCGAGTGCCACGATCAGGAGAGCAAGCACGATCCGGCGTATGGGCATCGCCGGATTCGACCACAGACATCGCTCCGCGAACAGGGTTCGGAGCGAGAACATGAGAAAACGTCGGTCCCATTCTCATGAGCGTTGTCTACCTTCACCCGCATGATTGCGGGTCGCTTCGAGGGGACGCTGCGGGTGCTGCTGCCGTGGGCGGTGATCGCCGGGCTGTGGCTTGCGTTCATGGCCTTCCTTCTGAACGGCACCGATACGAGGGTCGGGCGCCTGCTGCGCGATCCCGCGGAGCTGAAGAGCTTTTGGCCGCTCACCGGCTTCTTCTCGCTCATCGGCCTCATGCTCTGGGCTGCGGGGGCAGGAGCTTGCATTGTGGCGGCCCTGGTGGCGCGCGCCCGCGGTGACACGAGGGTGACGATCTACATGGCCGCGACGGCAGTGTTCGCTCTCGGCGCGGCATTCGACGATGCGTTCCTGCTGCACGAGGCGGTCATCCCGCGGCGCCTCGGCGTCGGTGAAGACGTCGTACTAGGTGTGTATGCCGTCGTCGCGGTCGGGTGGTATGTCGCGTTCCGGCGGCTCGTGCCGCCCAGCAGCGCGGTGTTGCTCGTGCTTGCGGTGGGCGCGCTGGCGGCGTCGGTCGTCCTCGACGTCATCTACACGCGTCAGCTGTTCGAGGACATGGCGAAGTACGTCGGCGTGGGCACGTTCGCCGCTTTCTGCGTGAAGGAGGCGACCCGTTGCATCCTCGAGGTGGGCCCGGTCGTGCCGGCGCGCCGCGTGGCGGTGGACGCGGCGGCCGGCTGAGCGCGACCAGACGCCCAGAAAGATCCCGGAAATCGCGGTTCTCTGGGGCTGCGGTCGCGCTGAGCGCGACCCACCGCACACAAAGCGGGGTGGTGGGGGTGGGCCGTGTCTGATGTCAACTGATCTTTGACACTTTGCCTTCGCCTGATGTTGGACGGTGCAGACCATCGGCCCTGATCTTCCTCACCGGCCCTTTCCTCACACGGGCCACGGTCTTGATGAGGTGGTTCTGGTGCCACACCTGGATCGTGGTGTCGTCGACGAAGGCATCGACGAGGGCGCCTTTGAAGGCATTGCCGACCGAGAACATCTGGTTATCAACCGACACCACCCCGTTCGAGCCGACGCGCCGCAGCACCCATTGACCGTGCTGTTCCTCCTCGACGAAGACGGGCAGAGATGAGGGGTCCTTCGTCTCAGGCAGGAGCCGGAAGCGCTCTGCCGGCGTCGCCATCTCGAGCGCCTGGTGAGGCCTCTCATTGTTGTAGTCCGCGACCCACGCATTTTTGTCGTGTTTCGGTTGACGCTGGACACTTCGTCGTCACCTTATCCTTGACAGA
>DATLFS010000121.1:0-8435 GCA_035540935.1 Actinomycetota bacterium | reverse complement strand
TCGGCGCCCGAGGAGGTCCGCGCCGACGCCGGGCGCGTGCTGGGGGACCGAGCGGCGGCCGTGGCACGGCTGGAGCCGCTCCCCGCGGCCGAGGCGGAAGCGCCACCCCCGCCTGAGGAGCCGGAAGAGGGACGGCTCGAGAGCCTCCTCGAGGATCTGCGCGGAGCGGGTTTCCTCGACGTCGACCGCAGCGGAGAGACGGCCGTGCCGCGCGGCGCGCTGTTCCTGATAGCGGGGGGCGCCACAGACCCGCCACCCTTCCTGCCGGCCGACCTCATCGTCCCGCTGACCACCTCGTTGGCGGGCCCCGAAGTCGCGGTGGTGGCGGCCGAGTCTTCCACCTCCACCTGGAACCTGGCCCAGATCCTGCGCACGGACGACGAAGCGCAGCAGGAGGTCAGCACGGTCGATCAGGCGGAGACGACGTCGGGAACCATCGCGGTCGTCCTGAGCCTCGCCGAAGCCGCGGAGGGTTGTAGCGGGAGGCACTACGGAGTGCAGAGCGGGGTCGGCGGCATCATCCCGCGGCCGCTAGATGAGTGTTGATCCCACCGCCGTGAGCGGCGCCGGACCGCTGGCCCGCGGCGCGGCGATGATCACGATCGCGACCGCCGTGTCGCGCGCCACCGGTTTCCTCCGGGTGGTTGTGGTCGCGGCGGCGATGGGCACCACGTTCCTCGCCAACACCTACCAAACGGCCAACACCGCGCCGAACGTGGTGTTCGAGCTCGTCGCGGCCGGGGTGCTGACCTCGATCTTCGTCCCGACGTTCGTTGAATACCTCGTGAAGGGGCGGCGCGAGGAGGGGTGGCGCGCAGCCAATGCTCTGACGTCGGTGGCTCTGGTTGGCCTCGTCGCTCTCGCGTTGCTGCTCGCGCTCCTGGCCCCGCTCGTGATGCGCGCGTTGACCTTGGGAGTCCGCGATACATCCCTGAGGGACGCGCAGATCTCACTGGGGACGACCTTCCTGCGTCTCTTCGCGCCTCAGATCGTCTTCTACGGCGTCGGCATGATCATGACGGGGGCGCTGCAGGCGCAGCGCCGTTTCGTGCTGCCGGCGGTGGCGCCCATCTTCAACAACGTGGTCGTCATCGCCGTCTACCTCGCTTACGCCATGATGCGCGGCGACCGTCCGCCTTCCGTCGGCGGCATCACTCCGGCGGAGACGCTCGTGTTGGGCGCCGGAACGACGCTCGGGGTGGTGGCCATGACGATCTGCTTGGTCCCTTCGCTGCGTCGCGCCGGTTGGAGGTTCCGCTTCTCGTTCGACGCCCGGCATCCTGCGGTTCGTCGGGGGGCGCGCCTCGGGGCATGGGCGCTCGGCTACGCGGGCGGGTACCAGGCCGGATTGATAGTCGTGCTGATCCTGGCGAACCGCGTCGAAGGAGGGGTCGCCGCCTATCAGTGGGCCTACACCTTCTTCTATCTGCCGCATGCGTTGTTCGCCGTCCCGATCTTTTCCGTGCTGTTCACCGCGATGTCGGAACACGTGGCGCGGGACGAAGAGGACGCCATGGTCGAGCGGCTCCGCGATGGCCTGTCGATGCTGGCGTTCATCTTGCTCCCGATGGCGGCCGTGATGGCCGCGACCGCGGAACCACTGGCGGGGGTGACGCTCAGGTTCGGCGCGATGACGGACGCGGGAGCCGACCTCGTGGCTCGCGTTCTCATCGGCTTCGTGGTTGGGCTTCCCGGCTACTCCGCATTCCTCGTGTTCACGCGCGCCTACTACGCCATGGGCGACACACGAACGCCGACGCTGGTGAACCTAGGGACCGTCATCGTGTCGTCGGTCGCCGGCGCCGCGCTCTTCTTCGCCTTGCCGGATGATTGGGCCGTTCCCGGTCTCGCGGTCGGGCACTCGCTCGGCTTCACCGCCGGCGCGGCCCTCATCGCTCGCTTGTTCTTCCGGCGGATGGGAGCACGCGGCGCGACCCTCACCCGGTCGTCGATCGTCGCGAGCTTCGTCGACGCCGCGGTCGCTCTCGCTGCGATGCTCGCCGTCGCGGCCGCTATGCCGGGTGGAGGCAAGGCCGCGGACTTGGGCAGGCTCCTGGTCGCAGCCGGGGCGGGGGCGGTCGTTTACGGCGCGCTCGCCGCCCGTCGCCGCGCGCCGGAACTGGTGCGCATGGTCGAGCTCGTGAGGAGGAGAAGGTGACCCGCGTCCTCCAGGTGATGGGGCGGTCCGCCGGCGGGATCGCCCGTCACGTCGCGCAGGTCACGGAGGCGCTGGATGGGCGTGACGGGCTCCGGGTCGACATCGCCGCGCCGTCCGACCTCCCGCTGGACCTGCCGAAGCCGGCGATCGAGGTGCACATCCCCGATGGTCCGGTGCGCGGCCATGCTGCGGCCGTCCGCAGGCTCCGCTTGATCCTCTCCCGCGCGTCGTACGACGTGGTCCATGCGCACGGGCTGCGTGCCGGCATCGACGGCGCGCTTGCGGCCCGCCGCGCCGGCGTTCCGTCGTTGCTGACGGTGCACAACCTAGTGCAGCCGGAGATCGCGGGGGGCGTTCGGGCACGCCTCTACCGCGCCGCCGAGCCCCTTGCGGCGCGCCTCGCACACCGGACGTTCGCGGTGTCGGACGAGATCGCCCGGCACCTTCGGCGAAATCCGCTCGCGCGCGGCGCGGCCGTTGAGGTGCTGTACCTCGGCGTTGGCAGCGCCCCGGCGGTGGCGCGGGATCGCGCCGCCGTTCGCGCGGAGCTCGGCGTCGGCGAGCGTCCGTTGATCGTGACGGCTTCGCGCCTCTCGCCGCAGAAGGCTCTCCACGTGATGCTCGCTGCGCTCGCTCTCTTGCCGGAGGAGACCACCTTGGCGGTGCTCGGGGAGGGCGAGCTGCAGCCGCGGCTCGAGGAGCATGCACGGCGCGCCGGGGTCGACCACCGTGTGCTCTGGCTCGGCTTCCGCGCCGATGTGGCCGACTACGTCGCGGCCGCGGACGTCTTCTGCCTTTCCTCGATATGGGAGGGGATCCCGCTGTCCGTGCAGGAGTCGATCCTGCTGGGGACGCCCGTAGTGGCGACGGCAGTGGGCGGACTACCCGAGATCGTGGAAGACGGGGAGTCCGGCCGGCTCGTCCCGCGCGACGACCCCGCCGCGCTGGCGGGCGCGCTGGCCGAGGTGCTGATGGATCGGAATCTTGCGGCCCGCTACGCGGCCGCCGCCCGCGGCGCGCTCGAGGAGCGCTTCTCCACCGTTCGGATGCTGGAGCGGCTCTCCGCGGCATACAGGAGCGCCGGTGGCCGCTAGGTGGGTGCTGCTGATAGTCGTGTGCGTCGCGGCTCTGCCGCATGCCGCTCACGCGCAGGGGTCGGATTGCCCCCGGAGCGTCCTCGTCGCCCTCCCCGGTGTGCGGTGGGAGGACGTGCGGCCCGGCTCGTCACCCGCGCTGCTCGAGGCGGCGCGGCGCGGCGCGGCGGGATCGGTCTCGGTGCGCACGAACACGTCGCGTACGTCCTATGCGTCGGGCTTCGCGACGGTCGGCGCCGGGGCGCGGGTCGACGCCGTGCGGAGCGCCGGCGGGCCGGTGGGGACGCGATCCGGTGCGGGGATCTTCACCCGCAACGTTGCCGTCTCTGGTGTGCCCGAGATGCTCGAGCTGGCCGAAGACGCGGGATACGGCGCGAGGCCCGGCGCACTGGCCGCGGCGGTCCCGGCAGAGGCGGAGGTCGTGGCGATCGGCAACTCCGATGCGGGGAACCCGGTGCCGATCCCCGTCGGCTCCGGTCGTTACGCGCTCCTGGCGGCGATGCACCCGGACGGCATCGTGGATCTGGCGGCCACCGGTCCGGAGCTCCTGGAGGAGGACCCCTCGGCGCCCTTCGGCGTGCGCACGGACGTCGAGGCGCTCCTGAGTGCCGTGGACGACGTTCTCGCCGTCGGTTGCTCGCAGATCGTCATCGACCCGGGCGACCTCGTGCGCGCCGACCGCCTCGCGGCGGCAACGGGTGAGCCGCAGCCGGAGGCGCACCGGGCCGCGTTGGCCGCGGCCGACCGCATCGTGGCGCATCTGCTCGAGCGGCTCGATCCACGGCGGGATCAGCTTCTGATCGTCTCTCCGGCATCTCCGGCATGGCTCCCCGCGGCGCACCTCGGAGTGGCGGTGGCGGTGGGCCCCGGGTTCCGTGCGGGCGAGACGCTCGTCTCGGCTTCGACCCGG
Source organism: Actinomycetota bacterium (assembly GCA_035540935.1). Lineage (GTDB taxonomy): Bacteria > Actinomycetota > CADDZG01 > CADDZG01 > WHSQ01 > DATLFS01. The sequence continues at coordinate 4,273 of DATLFS010000121.1, read as the reverse complement.
CGCGCCGGCATCGTCACGCTCCCAGACGTTGCGCCGACGATCCTCGATCACCTCGGGGTGGAGCGCCCCGCGTCGATGACCGGTCGAAGATGGGTGGGCGTGGAGGCGCGGGGTGACCCGGTCGCGGCCGCCGTCGCGCTGAACGACGAGACGGTGTTCGTCGACGCCGTGAAGTCGCCGATCAACACGGCCTTCGTGGTGTTCCAGATCGCGGTCTACGTCCTGGCGTTCGCTCTCCTCACATGGCGCGAGCGTCGCGGCAAGCGGACCGGAACGATGCTCGGACGGAACCTCGAGCTCGCCGGGCTCGGCATCGTCGCATTTCCGCTCGCGACCTTCCTCGCGGGGATCGTGGAAGCACACCGGATCGGCGCGCCCGGGTACGTCGCTCTCCTGCTCGCGCTCGACGCCGCCCTCGTTGCCGTTGCGTCCATGACCACGCGGCTTCCGCTAGACCGCCTGCTCGTGCTGGCCTCGCTCACCCTCCTCGTCATCGCCGCCGACCTCGTCAGCGGGTCGCGCCTTCAGATGAACACGGTCTTCGGCTACTCGCCGGTCGTCGCCGGCAGGTTCTCCGGCGCCGGCAACATCGCCTTCTCCGTCCTCGGAGCGACCGCCGTGGTTACCGCCTCGCTCGTCGTCCACCGCTACCACCGGCGTCCCGCCCTCGGCGGCATCGCCCTTCTGTTCGCGGCGGTCGTGGTCATCGACGGCGCGCCGCAGTTCGGGAGCGACGTCGGCGGGGTGATCGCTCTCGTGCCGGGGTTCGCGATCACGTGGTTGCTGCTCGCGGGCATCAGGCCTTCCGCCCGCGCGGTGGCAGCCGCAGTGGCCGCCGCCGCTGTCGCCCTGGGCGTGTTCCTCGCGGTCGACGTCTCACGCCCCCCCGAGGACCGCACCCATCTCGCGCAGTTATTCGAACGGGCGCGCGAGGACGGGGGTGAGGTCCTCGTCGACACGGTCCGGCGCAAGGCCGCGGCGAACGTGCGCGTCTTCAGATCGTCTATCTACACGTTCTTCGTCCCTCCGGCGCTGGCGATCATGGCATGGCTCGTCCTGCAGCCGAGGGGGCGCTGGCAGCGGCTCGCGGAGGTGTACCCCCGCGTCAGGGCCGGACTGATCGGTGGCCTTCTGGTCGCGGTGCTCGGGTTCGCCGTGAACGACTCGGGGATCGTCATCCCGGCGGTGGTCCTGTCCTTCCTCGTCCCGATGGCTCTGATGCTCCACCTGGCTCTCGAGCTGGGGGAACGACGGTGACGCTCCTCGCGGCCGCGGCCGGGGTCGCCGCGGGTGCCGCGGTCGCGGCGTTGATCCTTCCCTTGCGCCTGGCGCGACCGGCCGCGCGCCTGACGCGCGTGAACGTCGACGGGCGAGAGGTGCCGGCGGTGCTGGCGGAACCGCTCGTAGGCGGTGCACTCCTGGGTCTCGCCGCGGCCTGCGTGGTCGCCGGCGGCATCTCCCGCACGGCGGGGGCCGTGGCAGTCGTCGTGGCGGCCATGGCCGCGGCGGGCCGTTACGACGATCTGCGAGGCGACGAGAGCGCCCGCGGGTTCCGCGGTCACCTCGGCGCCGGCCGCGTGACGGGGGGCCTGGTCAAGATCGCGGCCGGCGTCCTAGCGGGGGCCCTTGCGGGGTTCGTCCTCTGGGGTGGCGACCCGCCGACCGTCGCCACGACCACGCTCCTCGTGGCTCTCACGGCGAACCTGATCAACCTGCTCGACCGGGCCCCCGGCCGCGCCGCCAAGGTGTGGCTGTTGCTCGGGTTGCCGCTCTTCGCGGCGTCCCCGGCCTGGGCCGCGGCCGCGGGCGGCGCAGTCGGCGCGTCGGCACTCTGTCTCGTCCCGGACCTGCGCGCCCGGGCGATGCTGGGCGACGCGGGAGCGAACCCCCTCGGGGCCGCCGCCGGCGTCGGCCTGGCGGTCGCGCTGTCTCAAGGCGGTCGCATCGCGGCGATCGCCCTGCTCCTCGTTCTGAACGCGGCCAGCGAGGTCGTGTCCTTTTCCCGCGTCATCGAGCGCGTCCCGTGGCTGAGGTTCGTCGACCGGATCGGACGCGAATGACACGGGCCGCTCCGCCGCGCGTGCTAGCGTGGCACGACCGCCTGCGAACGACGACCCCGTGGTCGTGCTGTGCCACGTCCGGGTCGCCGCCGGGGCCGGTCACGTCTTTTTCGGTGCGGGACCGGTGAGAGAGGAGGCCTGGTGGCGAAGCACATCTTCGTGACCGGAGGGGTGGTGTCGAGTCTCGGCAAAGGCCTCACGGCGGCTTCGCTCGGACGCATCCTCAAGACGCGCGGGCTGCGCGTGATGATGCAGAAGCTCGACCCCTACATCAACGTGGATCCCGGCACGATGAACCCCTTCCAGCACGGTGAGGTCTTCGTCACCGAGGACGGCGCCGAGTGCGACCTCGACCTCGGTCATTACGAGCGGTTCATCGACGAGAACATGCGCAAGGCGTCGAACGTCACGACCGGCGCGATCTACCAGAGCGTCATCGCCAAGGAGCGGCGCGGCGATTACCTCGGGGACACCGTGCAGGTGATCCCTCACATCACGAACGCGATCAAAGAGCGCATCCTCATGCTCGCCGAGGACTCCGGCGCCGACGTCGTCATCACCGAGATCGGCGGGACGGTCGGCGACATCGAGTCACTGCCGTTCCTCGAAGCGATCCGGCAGCTGAAGCAGGAGCTGGGACGCGACGACACCTGCTACGTCCACGTGACGCTGGTCCCGTACATGGCCGCGGCGAGCGAGCTCAAGACGAAGCCCACCCAGCATTCGGTCAGCGAGCTTCGCAGCATCGGGATCCAGCCCGACGTCATCGTCTGCCGTTCGGACCGGCCGATCTCGACCGACCTCAAGCGGAAGATCAGCCTGCTCTGCGACGTGCGGCAGGAGGCGATCGTCTCGGCCATAGATGCGGGCAATCTCTACGAGATCCCCTTGGTCCTCCACGACGAGGGGCTCGACGAGTTCGTCGTCGACCATCTGCGCATGACCGACGTGCCCTCGCCCGACCTGGGCGAGTGGCGGAACCTCGTCGACCGGATCGAAGCGGCCGATCGTGTCGTGCGGATCGGACTCATCGGGAAGTACGTACGGCTGCCGGATGCTTATCTGTCCGTCGTCGAAAGTCTGCGACACGCCGGCTTCGCGCATGGCGCGGAGGTCGAGATCGAGTGGATCGCGTCGGACGATCTCGAGACCGACGATCTCGACGAGCGGCTCGGTTCGTTGGATGGCATCCTCGTGCCGGGCGGCTTCGGTGTGCGCGGTGTCGAGGGCAAGATCAACGCCATCAGGTACGCGCGCGAGAACGGCATCGCGTTCTTCGGGATCTGTCTGGGCCTACAGTGCGCGGTGGTCGAGTTTGCCCGCAACGTCGCCGGACTGGAGGGCGCGAACTCGAGCGAGTTCGACGCCAAGACGGAGTATCCCGTGGTCGACATCTTGGCCGGTCAGGATCTCGCCGCTCTCGGCGGGACGATGCGGCTGGGCTCCTACCCCTGCAAGGTTCAGGATGGCACGAAGGCCCAGGCCGCGTATGCGTCGCAGCTCGTGTTCGAGCGGCACCGCCACCGCTACGAGGTGAACCCGCGCTTCAGGCGCCGTCTGGAGGACGCGGGCCTCGTCTGCTCCGGTGAGTCGCCCGACGGGACGCTCGTCGAGATCATCGAGTTGCGCGACCATCCCTGGTTCGTCGCCGGCCAGTTCCACCCTGAGTTCAAGAGCCGCCCGGACCGACCGCACCCGCTGTTCCGCGACTTCATCGGCGCCTCGCTGCAGCGCACGACGCGCCCGGCGGAGGTAGCGGACGTCGCCGCGGCGGCCGAGTCGAGGGGCTAAGGTCTCCCCATGAGGGTGGGGGTTCCTCGCGAGCTCAAGGACAACGAGTATCGCGTGGCGATCACGCCTGCGGGCGTCCGCGAGCTGGTCGTGCTGGGTCACGACGTGGTCATCGAGCGCGGCGCGGGCGAGGGCTCGAGCATCTCGGACGCGGATTTCGAGCGGGCCGGTGCGTCGATCGCGCCGGACGCCGACACCGTCTTCGCAACCGCCGACATGGTCCTGAAGGTGAAGGAGCCGGTGCCGGAGGAGTTCCACCGGCTGCGCGAAGGTCTGGTGCTGTTCACCTATCTCCACCTGGCTGCGAGCGAGCCGGTCACACGCGCCCTGGTCGACTCCGGGACGACGGCCGTGGCGTACGAGACGATCGAGCTACCCGACCGTTCCCTGCCGTTGCTCGCCCCCATGAGCGAGGTCGCCAG
>DATLFS010000120.1:0-3566 GCA_035540935.1 Actinomycetota bacterium | reverse complement strand
AGTCCGAAGACGACCTCGGTCGATACCGTGAAAGAAGGAAGCCTCACCGAGTGCACCTGCGAGCCGGAGACCGTCGCGCCCCGCGCCTCCACCGGGCCGGTGATGTCGCGGAGCTCGCGGCCGATCTCGGGATGCCTGATCTCGCCGAGACGGTCGGCCAGCTCCCGCGCCGTCCCGCTCGGGACGTCCGGCTTGGTCGCGCTCGCGTAGTCGACGATCTCCCACTGGGGCAGATGACGGGCGACGAGCAACGCCGCCGCCTGTGCCATGGCCGCGGTCAGCGAGAAGTTGCCGGCCGCTACGACGCCTACGTTCCTTTCCCGCGCCGCGTCGTCGATCTGCGCGTAGATCTCGGAGGTGAGACCCGACGAGCCGATCACGACATTCACCCCGTGCTCGATCGCGGTGAGCGCTATCTCTCGCGCCTGCTGATGCGAGGTGTAGTCGACGAGGACGTCGACCCCCTCCAGCGCGTCGGCGACGCTCGCGTGGACGCGCACGCCGAGCGGCTCCCGCCCCCACGCTTCGCCGAGATCCGTCCCTGCGCTGCGGCGCGCCACCGCGGACGCGAGGCGCAGGTCGTCGGCATCGATCACCGCCTCCGCCACCGCGGAGCCGGTCCATCCGGTTGCGCCGGCGACGCAGACGGAGATCATCGTCTCAGGATGCCACGGGCCGCCCCTGCGTTTCGATAAGGGGTCGCGTGGAACGATGCGCGGCATGGACGGCTGCCGCATCACTCCGTACGAAGACGGGCCGTTGCTGGTCCGGGGCAACTTCACGATCACCGACCAGGAAGGTCGCGAGATCGACGCCCGGCGCCGCACTATCGCGTTGTGCCGTTGCGGCCGGTCCAAGATCCGCCCCTTCTGCGACGGGACGCATCGCGCCGTCGGCTTCAAGGCCGCCGGCGGCAACGAAGACCCGCGTCGCGCTCAGGATGGATTCGCCGACCTGAACAGGCGCCGGTCGCCGTAGCGGACTCCGCCTCGAGCGCGGGCGACCACGGCGAACCATGCCGAGACACCGCGTTCCGCGAGCCACAGCGGCGCGCACAGCGAGGCCGCCGCCGGAAAGACGCGACGTCCCGCGGCTTTGCGGCGTCCCAGCTCCGCGACCGCGACCGGGACCGCGACGAGACCCAATGCCGCCGAACGCCGGCGGAGAAACACGGCCGCCATCGCGGGGACGTAAGCGAGCCATAGCGCCATGCGGAGCGGAAGCGCGAAGTCGTCGTACGCCTGTCGCACCCGCTGCGAGACGAACCTCTGTGTCGTCGGCGCCAGGCGCGCCACGTAGAGGTCCAGCGGCGCGACGACGCGCCCTCCGTGGCGTTCAACCGCCCGTATCAGCTCGAGGTTCTCGAACAGGACGTCTCCGTCGTAGCCACCCATGGCGTCGAAGAAGGAGCGGCGAACCCCGAAGGTTCCCGGGAAGTCTGCGCCGAAGGCGCGGTTCAGCAGCGTTCGCGCCGTGTCCAACGTCGCGTGCCACGGCATCGGCGGCGGGAAATAGTTCTGCGGTCGCACGAGATCGGCGTCCTCCAGCAAGGCCGCGACGCGCGCCAACGCGTCCTCGTCGTAACGCACGTCGTCGTCGGCGATCACCACGTGCTCGTGGGTTGCGGCGAGCACGCCCGTCGTGACGCCGTTCACCTTGCCGTTGAGGAACCCGAAGACGGGATCGGGCCGGAGGTGCGACACGAACGATCCCCACGCACGTGCGTTGTTCGCGAACTCCTCATCGTTCGAGCCGTCGACCACGATCACCTCGTCCGCCCACGTCGAGAGCCGCTCCAGATAACGCGCCAGTTCATCGCGGTCGAGGTCGTCGGACCACTTGAGGGGGAGGACGTAGGTGAGCGGCATCCTCAGGGAGCGGTGGTGACCCGCTCGCCCGCGAGGAGCGACGAGGCTCCGGCGCCCCACGCGCTGAGGACGTGTTCCGCGAAGAGGCGATCCAGAAGCAGGAGGGCGCGCGCTCCGAACACGATGTCGGCGGCGAGTGCCGGTTCCTCCCGCGCGAGGGTGCCGGCGAGGTCGTGAGCGGCGATCTCCTCGTGAACCGCGTCCGCCTCGACGTGCTCGTCGAAGAAGTCCGTGGCGTCCGCGAGCCCGAGGCGGCGCAACCCCTGCGCGTATTTCCGGTTCGGCGAGGTCGACGTCATCTCGAACATCGCGAGGTGCCCCACGGTCGCGCCCCGAAGACGGCGATGGAGCCCGAACATCGTCATCAGGTTGACGGTCGCGAGCGTGACGCCCGGGATCACGTCCACGTACGCGCCGTAGGTCGGGTCGAGACCGCTCGCTGCGAGCGTGCGCGCGAAGAGGCTCGCGTGCATCCTCGTCGCATCGCCGCCGCCGTACTCGTCCATCTGGATCTCGACCATCGCCGCCTTGGCGAGACCCTCCAGGCGGGGGATCGCCCAAGTATGGGGGTCCGCCTCCTTCAGGTGGTAGGCAGAGCGGTGGATGAGGAACTCGAGACATTCCTCGAGCGTTGCCCGGGTCTGCAGGTAGGAGGCGAGTGACGGACCCTCGTCGGACGCGGCCAGGCCTTTCAGAGCGTGGGCAACGTCTTCAGGGGGGTCGACATCTCCGACCTCGCGCCGGACGGCCTCCTCGAAGGTGCTCTCCAGGCCGCGGCGGAAGCCGAGAAGCGACGGCTCCCACTCCCATCCGTCGTGGACGCCCTCCACGCCCCGGTAGTGCAACTCGTAGCAGAGGTAAAGGCTGAGGTGGAAGTCGTCGCCGGCGAGGGCGTCGTCGATCACCACCGGCACCTCGAACGGGTGCGGCTCTTCGCCCAGGTGGCCGAGCAGGCAGGAAGAGAGCGGCCCTCGCGCCGTCGGGAGCGTCAACATCGTCCGAGGATCGGCATCGTCGGCGTTCTTCCCGCCCCACCTGCCGGCAAACGAAGCAAACATGGGCAGCAACCGCGGCCGAAGCCCGGCGTTGAAGAGAGAGAAGGAGCCGTTCTCCGAGGGGGATGTCGTGAAGGGCAGGATCGTCCGCGCCGCCGCAGCCGCAGCATTGATCGCGGGTCTGCCCGCGCCCGCCCACACGAGCCCCATCCCGCCGGAGCCGCAGCTATGGGTGGTCGGGCGGGACGGCGGCGGCGAGACGATGCTGACGGAGTCGTGGAGCCTCGACGCCCCGGAATGGTCGCCGGATGGCGAGCACCTCGTCTACGTCAGGGGCGGTTTGTTCGTGGCCGACGCGGACGGCGGGAACGAGCGCCGCTTGACACCCGACGGTGAGTCCGCCGCCAGGCCGGCGTGGTCGCCCGATGGGAGATGGATCGCCTACACCTCCTACGGCTCACCGGAGGGGCATCCCGGTGGGCTCACCCTCATCAGCCCGGACGGCTCCGAGCGGCGCCACCTGGCGAATCTCTCCGCGAGCGCGCTCTCCTGGTCGCCCGACTCGACCCGCCTCGCCTACGTACGCGGGACCCCGGGGCAACCCGGTGGGCTCTACGTCCTCGACGTGACGACGGGGGTCGAGACGCTCGTGAAGGCTTCGGCCGCCCTTTATTCCGCCACGGAGTGGTCGCCGGACGGCGGC